>NZ_JBFTHS010000030.1:0-62319 GCF_056394365.1 Lysinibacillus sp. 10T31 | reverse complement strand
GAAGAGGCGCCCCTGCTAAGGGTGTAGGTCGGGTAACCGGCGCGAGGGTTCAAATCCCTCCTTCTCCGCCATTGGCCCGTTGGTCAAGTGGTTAAGACACCGCCCTTTCACGGCGGTAACACGGGTTCGAATCCCGTACGGGTCATACTAAAATGCAGTAGATGTAAACTACATCTACTGCATTTTTTTTTATGATACTTTATTAAGTTATGTGCAACATTTGCTCTTTAATCTAACTAAGGTGTTATTAAATTTTCAACTAATTTTTCTATTAAAGGCTTTTAAAAAATTAAATTTTTTCTATGGCAGCACTCACAAAGAAAGCTTTTCTCATTATCTCCCATAACACCACTAATGGGAGATAAACGGTGCTTTGTGCACATACTTTGTATTATCTATATGATCAATGATAAAGGTGGCTATATCTTGATTAGTAATTTTTGTACCAGGCATATCCGTAAGGTTTTCTTTTATTTGGTTGGATGTTAAGCTATCTTTTACAAACGGCAATCTAATTAGTGTCCATTTGATCTGTTTATTACGTAATAAAAATTCCCATTCTAATTTTTTATCTTGCATCATTTTCGAAAAGAAAACTTCAAACAACTTTGCTCCAAAACGATTCATCATGCTTTTTTTGTCCTCTTTAATCGTTAGAGAACCACCGGAAACACCTATGTAACGACTAATGTTTAAATCTTTCATCACTTTAAAAATATTATTAGTAACTTTGCTATAAATAGGTTCTTCTTTTGTAGGTTGACCAAATGTATTTATAACAACTTGACAATCTTTAAGAAGTTCTCGGATGTTTTCTATATCCTGTACTTGCCCTTTCACTATTTCAATTGCATCATTTTTATACAGTAACTTTTCAGGATTTCTAACAAGCATTCGAACATGATATCCTTTTTGTATTGCTTGAGCTGCTATATATCTTCCTACTTTCCCTGTTCCTCCAATTATCGCTATCTTATAAAGACTATCCATTATATGCCTCCGATTAAATATAATGGTATATATACGATAGATCTCATCAATAAGATTCAAATTTTTCTTTTTACTAAAGTCTGTAATATTTGTAGTATTTTGTTTTGTGATTCTATAAGCTAAGATGAAAATAGAACAATGCTAGGGGGATAAGGATGGAAAAATTATTATGGACTAACAACCAACAATATTTGTTACAGAAGAACGTGGAACAAGTAGCACCTTTTCTACGTAATTTTTCATCGGAGCAAGTAAATCGTGTTGGTAGATTTCAGCGTACATATGAGAAATTTGAAAGCACTCCATTGCGTAGCTTAAATGATTTTGCATCGTTAGTTGGGGTACAAAGTATTTTTGTAAAAGATGAATCTTATCGATTTGGCTTAAATGCTTTTAAAGTATTAGGTGGTGTATATGCAATTGGGCAGTACGTTGCCAAAAAGTTAGGTAGGAATATTGAGGAGCTATCGTTTGAGCAGCTTAAATCACTTGAAGTAAAGGAGCAGCTAGGGGACTTAACGTTTATTTCAACGACAGATGGCAATCATGGTCGTGGAGTGGCTTGGGCTGCTAGAGAGCTTGGTTTGAAAGCTCGCATATATATGCCTGCTGGTAGTGCAGAGGAGCGCCTCCAAAATATTAAAAATGAAGGTGCGTATGCTGAAATAACGACAATGAATTATGATGATACAGTTCGTTATACTTCACAACTAGCAACAGAAAATGACTGGGTCGTTATTCAGGATACGATGTGGGAAGGCTATGAAGAAATTCCGTTATGGATTATGCAAGGCTATACCACGCTAATAAAAGAAGTCGCCCTGCAGTTGGAAAAAGCACCTACCCATGTATTTTTACAAGCTGGAGTTGGATCTTTTGCAGGAGCAGTTGTAGCTTTCTTACAACAATATTATGAGCAAGAGATTACATTTGTTTTAGTTGAGCCTTTTGCAGCAAATTGCTATTATGAGAGCTTTAAGGCGGGGGCTGAGCAGTTTGTAACGGTTGGTGGAGAGATGCAAACAATTATGGCAGGTCTTGCTTGTGGTGAGCCGAATCCACTTGCTTGGGAACTATTAAAGACTTATACGAAGGTAAGTATTTGCTGTGATGAGGAAATTGCCGCTACAGGTATGCGCATTCTTGGAAATCCATTAGCAACAGATGCACGAATTATTGCTGGAGAATCGGGAGCTGCCCCAGTTGGATGTTTCTATGAATTGATGACGAATGAGCAATATACAGAACTGAAGGAAACATTACAATTAGATGAAAATTCGCGAGTATTGTTTATTAATACTGAAGGTGACACAGATGTAGATAACTACAGAAATATTGTGTGGCATGGAAAATATGCGAAAAATTAACTTCTTTCAGCGGGTGTCCAACCATCCACCGGAGGCATAATTGATTTTAAAGAAATAGCAAACTAGTGATAGTGAAATTTTCTAGTTTGCTTTTTTCATTTACTGAGTCGATTCAGTGGACGCGCCAGTCGGAACGGAAATCAACGTTATAGCAATGAGTCAATTTTTCTTGAATTTTTTCTTGACCTTAACGTTGCGTAAACATTTACAGTAGCATTAGTGGAGGTGAAAATTGTGGAATATACAATTCAAGAGCTTGCTCAATTATCAGGGGTTAGCACTAGAACACTGCGTTATTATGATGAAATTGGATTACTAACGCCTGCAAGAACGAATGAGGCGGGCTATCGATTTTATGGACAGTTTGAAGTCGATATGCTCCAGCAAATTTTATTTTATAGAGCATTAGATATGAAGTTAGCAACAATTAAGGAAATTATTCAAGCGCCTGATTTTCAATATACAGAAGCACTCAAAACTCATCGAGCTGCTTTACTAAAACGCAAGGAGCAGCTGGAGAAGATATTACAAACAGTGGAAAAAACCATTCAATCTATTGAGGAGGAACAACCAATGTCAAATGCAGAGAAATTTAATGGATTTAAAGAGAAGCTAATTGAGGAAAATGAAAAGCAATATGGTCAAGAAATTCGCGCAAAATATGGTGACAACACAGTGGATGCATCAAATGCGAAGCTAATGAATATGACAGAGGAACAGTATGAGGCAATGCAGCAGCTAGAACAGCAATTATTTGATCGTTTAAAAGAAGCGATGGATATCGGCGATACAAACAATGATGTGGCAATGGAGGTAGCAGAGCTTCATAAGCGCTGGCTTAGCTTTACATGGTCACAATATTCTAAAGAGGCACATGCAGGTATAGCACAAATGTATATGGCGGATGAACGCTTTTCAGCTTATTACGATGAACGTGTTTCTAAAGGAGCAGCACAATTTTTACATGATGCCATCATCAATTATACAAAATAAATGACTCCTCCTCATGCTTTAGTGTTTTAGAAATATTAATTTAGGAAAAAATGAAGGCATGAGGAGGAGATTTTTTTGAACCCACAAGTAATGGAAAAATTAAGAAAGCAATTAGAGCAGGAACTACAGGAAATAGAACAGCAACTTGAGGAATCAGAGCGTCCGCAAGCTACAGAGCTGTCTAATTATGATAATCATCCAGCTGACAATGCGAGTGACTTAACGGATCAGCTAACGGAAATGGCGATTGATGAGCACAGGGGTGATGATGCTGAGGAAATAAAGGCTGCATTACAAGCGATGGAGGATGGTACGTATGGTAAATGCGCTGTATGTGGTGAAGAGATTCCTCTAGGTCGCTTAGAAGCTATGCCGAAAGCATTGACATGTGTTGAACATGCGGAGCACAAAGAAGAAAATTTAAGACCAGTAGAGGAAGATGTGTTGTCTTCTACGCCAAGATCGGATCATTTCATAGAACTTGAGGAATTTGGCTCTTCTGACACTCCTCAAGATAAAAGTTAGTAAGCATTTTCACTCACAGGCAGTATAATAGCTGTATGGGGTGAGAATATGGACATAATTGATTTACACTGCGATGCTCTATCGAAATTAACAACTTTAGAAGCGGCAAAATTTGAAGATGATGTACGTCTGCAAGCCAATCGACAGAGATTACAATTAGGGCAGGTTAAGGCACAAGTATTTGTTATTTTTATTAATCCTAAAATTCCACAAAGTATGCGATTTTTAGAGGCAGTGCGGCAAATTGAAGCCTTCCATACACATGTATTACAAACTGAGGGCATGGTGCATATTACAGATTGGTCGCAACTAGATACTTTAGCTCCGCATGAAATTGGTGCAATTTTAAGCTTAGAGGGCTGTGGTCCAATCGGTGAAGATTTAGCAAAGCTTGCTGCAATATTAGATGCAGGAGTGAAGCTAGTTGGCCTAACGTGGAATGAAGAAAATGCTGTGGCTCACGGTGCTGAACAGGATGCAAGCCTTGGTTTAAAACCATTTGGTAAAGAGGTTATAGACTTGCTAAATGAGCGAGATATTATTATCGATGTCTCGCATTTAAATGAACAGAGTTTCTGGGATGTCTTACCACTAGCAAAACATATCATTGCGAGCCATAGTAACGCACGTGCAATTTGTGATCATCCAAGAAATTTAACGGACGCTCAGGCAAAAGCACTTGTCGAGCATGGAGGGCATATTCATGTCGTTTACTACCCGCCTTTTATCCATGATAATGCTACGATGGATGATTTAGTAGCGCATGTGAAGTATCTAGCGAATATAGTAGGGATAGAGCACCTTGGACTAGGATCAGACTTCGATGGAATAGATGCTACTGTAAAAGGATTAGCACACGCAGGAGAGGCACAAAATTTGTTAGAGGTGTTACGTGAACATTTTTCAACCGAAGAAGTTCGTGGTATTGCAAGTGGAAATTTTAGATGCTATGTAAAAAATGCAGCAGCCCGTTAAGGCTGCTGCATCTTTAGTTATAGATCTTAATAAAAGAAATATTGAATTAATAATCCGATTCCTAAGAGGAAGCCGAAAAATGTATTTGTTTGCGCTGTAAATTTCATCGCAGGCATAACTTCTTTCGCTTCTTTTTTATCGCGGAAAATTTGGATCGCACGAAGTGGTTTTGGAACGCTTAAGAAAATGATCAGAGCCCAAAAAGTAATACCATCAATTGCTACAAGAGCGATTACCCATAAGTACGAAACGATAAAAAAGCCAGATAGCACAGAAATGGCGTTATCTCGACCTACTAAAATAGCAAGCGTTTTTCGACCACCTTCTGTATCGCCAACGATATCACGGATATTGTTGGACAGCATGATAGCCCCAACTAAAATCATACTTGGTACTGAAAGCAAAACAGCATCTAATGTCACAGTAAGCGTTTGAATATAAAAGGCGATTAAAACAATCCCCATTCCCATAACAGCGCCAGATACAATTTCTCCAAATGGTGAATAGGCTATTGGGTATGGTCCTCCAGTATATAAAAAACCAATAAGCATACAAACGAGCCCGACAGCAGCAAGCCACCAAGAGGTTGAGGCACATATGTAAATGCCAAGCAACATAGCGATTGCATAGAAGCTTAAGGCAATCATCATAATTGTTTTTGGTTTAACACCGTGACGCACAATCGTTCCGCCGATACCGACAGAATTTTCGTTGTCTAATCCTAGTTTGTAATCGTAATATTCATTGAACATATTTGTTGCTGCTTGTATAAGCATACTTGCAATGAGCATAGCAAAAAATAGTCCAAAATCAATTGTTTGTTTTTCAATTGCTAAGGCAATCGCTGTTCCTAAAAATACTGGAACGAATGAAGCGGTTAAAGTATGTGGACGTGTTAAATGCCACCAAACTTTAAAACCCCTATCAGCTTCAATGACTTTGGTCATAAGGTCTTTCTCTCCTTCAAATGTTGTAGACTATTCTTATTTTATACGAAGAATGAGAAAATGGGTAGGTTCACAGCTTATTATATACAGTTCAGATCAATTATGCCTTGGCATAATTGTTGCTGTCGCTTCGCTTTCGCACAGATAAACAATGCGTCCGGAATCGGCTTTGTGCTTAGGCCTGCAGGATGCAGGTCAGTTAGCCGTTATCGCATGGATGCGATGATTTTAGGCTAACATCCTATGTGAACTCCTTTCCGATTACGTGACATCCGCCGGAGGCTTTAGGCCAACATGATGTTGGTCACTCAGTCGTTGCCACAGGACGTGGCGATCTTAGACTGAGTTCTTCTAATTCAGCGGCTGTTTGGACACCCGCTGAAAAGTAGCTTAAATCCGCATTCATTTCACCACCTATAGAGGAGGGAGTCTTCTGCTGAAAGAAGTTTAAAAAAATGATACAATAGAACATGCATTTATGAACTGAAAACAATAATTAAGATAATAGCAACAGTACGAAGAATAGGCTAGCAAATAAAAAATGACCCCTATTTTAACAAAAAAATATGATGTAGTAAAAGTACAAACGCTCACTTCATAATGCAAAGTTTTGGTCATTTTGTGCTAAAGAAAAGCCAAAGCAGTTGATATTTATGACTGAAAGTGTAGAACGAGTACAAAACATACCGTGCGTCATTCATTATGTACATTGCAACAACGGAGGTAATTTTCATGCAACAGAAGTGGTACCAAGCCACAGAGGTAGAAGTGGACTCTTTGGGCCAAAGCCTTCATTTTTATATGGAAACAATTGAAGTAAGTCGCTTATCGGCTCTCGCATTTTATGCGGCGGGCGAGGAGCATTATAAAGGTGAACGATTTTATTGGCAAAATAGAGAAAAAACAATGACATTAGTAGGGCTAGGATATGCCTATACAATTCAAAATAACGCCAGAAACGAGCGCTTCGATGCAGTAGAAGCGGAATGGAAAAGTTTAACGAAAAACTGTGTGCAGGGACAAAGCGAGCTACAACCAATTTTGTTTGGTGGATTTACATTCGATCCACAAAATGAAGTAACTGGGGAGTGGACAGACTTTCCAGAGGCTTATTTTGCACTCGCAACATACCAGCTTGTCATCCGTGATGACAAAGCGTTTGTAAGTATTCACCTTATTTCAAAAAATGAGCAGGCAGAATCACAATTTGAAGCGTTACGTAAAGAGCGTGATCATTTAATTCATGCTGCTCAGGTAAAAGAAGTGAAAACGTATTCAAAGCCTGAAATCACAAGTTATTTTGAGCCATATAAGGAGCCATATTTAGCTTCGATTGACCAAGTAACAGCATTGATTAAGCAGAAGAAGGCAGATAAAGTCGTTATTGCACGCTCACTAGCATTGCAATTTAAAGAACAAGTTTCTTCACCTCAGGTACTATCACAAATTATTCATGAGCAACCGGAGAGCTATTTATTTGGTTTAGAGCGTCAAGAATTATTATTCTTTGGTGCGTCCCCTGAACGTCTTGTAAAAGTAGAAAAGGGCCGCGCCTTTTCATCTTGTGTGGCAGGCTCTATTAAACGTGGTAAGACAGCAGAGGAAGATGAGGCCTATGGACAAAGCTTATTAAATGATTCGAAAAATGGTGGCGAGCATCAATATGTTGTCGATATGATTGCGGAAACATTCCGTAAAAATTGTGTAGAGATGAAAATACCGGATAGTCCTCGTCTATTAAAGATTAGAGATATACAACACTTATATACACCTGTTGAAGGTCAGTTGAATAGTGAGGCAACAATATTACAACTGACAAAGTCTTTGCATCCAACGCCAGCTTTAGGCGGTGTGCCAAGGAAAGAGGCAATGGCAGCTATACGTAAGTATGAGCCTATGAATCGTGGACTTTATGCTGCTCCAATTGGTTGGGTAGATGCTGATGGCAATGGGGAATTTGCAGTGGCCATTCGTTCGGCTGCTTTACTTAAGGATAAAGCTTATTTATATGCTGGTGGCGGTATAGTAGCAGATTCAGAGCCACAATCTGAATATGAGGAAACATTAGTGAAATTCCGTCCAATGCTTCGTGCGCTAGGAGGACAATTACATGAGTGAACGTAAAATTTTAACGGACTATGTTTATAAAATGGTAGCATCGCTAGTGCAAGCCGGTGTTGAAAACGTTGTTGTCAGCCCTGGCTCACGTTCGACACCTTTAGCTTATGCATTTGCTTCAACGAAACAGCTCCATATGTATCGTCAGGTTGATGAGCGATCTGCTGCTTTTTTTGCGCTAGGAATTGCAAAGGCTACAGCAAAACCTGTTGTTCTTTTATGCACATCGGGAACAGCTGCGGCAAACTATTTTCCTGCCATTGTTGAAGCTAGCTATGCTCGTGTACCGTTAATTGTCATTACAGCGGATCGTCCACATGAATTGCGAGAGGTGGGTGCACCACAGGCTATTCATCAGCCGAATTTATATGGTACAAATGTCAAATGGAGCGTGGATTTCCCTTTGGCAGATGGTGCCACACCAACATTGCCGTTTATTGAGCGTCATATTGCACGTGCGGTAGCGGTGGCAATGAGCGCACCATTTGGACCAGTGCATATTAATGTACCGTTCAGAGAACCTTTGTTGATTGATTTTCAAGAGGAACTTCCAGAAACGACATTTAAGCATAGTAGTATGGGTCAGCTAATCCCTTCAATGGCGACTCAACAAGAACTATCGGAAATTTTAAGTACTACCAAAAGAGGCTTTATTATTATTGGTGAGCTAGCACTCGGTACAGATTTAACAATTATGTGGGAGTTTGTTCGCCAATTAAAATGGCCGGTCATTGTCGAGAGTTTATCTAATATGCGTTCGACTGTCCCAGAGGATTGTCTGCCTTATATAATCACAACGTATGATGCCATTATGAAAAGTGAAGATTTTAAAGCATTAGTTGAACCAGATACGGTACTACGTTTAGGAGCACAGCCTGTTTCTAAATTTATCATGCAATTTATTACTAAATCTCAGCCTAATGCGTATATTGTTGTCGATGAAGATCCGATGTTCCGTGATTCTACAGGTGTGTCTACTCATTTTGTTCACGCTAGTATTGGTGAGTGGATCACGCAATTAGAAATCTCTGAAACATCATTAGAAACAGAGTATTTAGCTGAGTGGCAGGATGCTAATGATATTGCACTTGAGTATATAGAGTATTATTCTGACGGTGCGATTGATGAGGGAGCAATGGTAAGTCGATTACTAAAAATGATTCCTAATGGCAGTGATATTTTTGTTAGTAGCAGTATGCCAGTGCGTGATATTGATACGTTTTTAATGGCGACACCAAAGGATATTAGGATAGTAGCGAATCGTGGAACGAATGGTATTGATGGTGTCGTATCAACAGCAATGGGCTTTAGTCAAGGAAATAACCGTGAAACCTACTTGCTTATTGGCGATTTAGCCTTTTTACATGATGTCAACGGTCTCATTGCTTCAAGATACCAGGAATGCAATTTGACAATTATCGTCATGAATAATGATGGCGGTGGTATTTTCTCTTATTTACCACAATCTACAGTTGAGGCACATTATGAAGATTTATTTGGTACACCAACTGCCCTTAAATTCCATGATATTGCCAATATGTACGATATGGATTATATACGAGTAAATGATATTTCGGAGCTATCAGTAAAGTTCACTACGATGAAAAAACGACCACTGCGCTTAATTGAGATTTTCACGAATCGAGAGGAAAATGTGTATGCGCATCGGGCACTGTGGAATCGCATTAACGCAGGGTTAAAAACATGGCAAAGCTAATGATTCGAGGGCTTGAAACATACGTGGAAATCTGGAATGAAGAAGCGGAGCAAACGCTCGTTGCATTGCATGGTTTTACAGGTAGTACGGCTACGTGGAGAAATTTGGCAAAAGCTCTACCTAATGTACGAGTTATTGCCCTTGATTTAATTGGGCATGGTCAAACAGCTATACCTCAGCAAATTAGTCGTTTCTCTATGGAAGAGCAAATCCAAGATTTAGAGGAAGTTTTTGGACAGCTACAGCTCAAGAAATTTACGCTGCTAGGCTATTCAATGGGAGGGAGAGTTGCATTATCGTATGCAATCTCCTACCCAGAACGCATTGAAAAGCTAATTTTAGAAAGCGCTTCTCCAGGCTTACGAACTTCTAAGGAGCGTTCTGAACGTCGTGAGAGAGATAACGCTTTAGCTGAAAAAATAATTAGTAACAGTTTGTTATCATTTGTTAATGCATGGGAAAACATTCCTTTGTTTGAGTCCCAAAAGCGTTTACCGCACAGTATCCAAGAAGTGATTAGATTAGAGCGACTTTCTCAGAAGGAGGAAGGCTTGGCAGGAAGCTTACGTGGGATTGGTACAGGCAGTCAGCCATCAAATTGGATGCTGTTGGGGAAACTTGAATTTCCTGTTCTTTTAATTACAGGCTCAATAGATGAGAAATTTTGTAAAATAGCACTAGAAATGAAAGCGTTATTAAAAAATGCCAAGCATACGACAGTAAATGACGCTGGACATGCAATTCATGTGGAAAATCCCGCTGAGTTTGCTACAATAGTAGAGGAGTATTTAACGTAATATAATTTTTACGTTATCGCCTCGATTTTGAACGAGACGAATTTAATTATTAGGAGGCAATTCAATGACACGTCAATGGACTAGCTTACATACTTATGAAGACATTAAGTATGAGTTCTATAACGGTATCGCAAAAATTACGATCAACCGTCCAGAAGTGCGCAACGCATTCCGACCAAAAACGGTAATGGAAATGATCGATGCTTTCTCACGTGCGCGTGATGACAAAAATGTAGGAGCTATCATTTTAACTGGTGAAGGTGAACACGCCTTCTGTTCAGGTGGAGACCAAAAAGTACGCGGCCATGGCGGCTACGTTGGTGAAGATGAAATCCCACGTCTAAACGTTCTTGATTTACAACGTTTAATCCGTGTTATTCCAAAACCTGTAGTAGCGATGGTAGCAGGCTATGCAATCGGTGGAGGACACGTATTACACGTTGTCTGTGACCTAACAATTGCTGCTGACAACGCTCGTTTTGGACAAACTGGACCAAAAGTTGGTTCATTCGATGCTGGTTATGGCTCAGGCTATCTTGCACGTATTATCGGCCATAAAAAGGCGCGTGAAATTTGGTTCCTTTGCCGTCAATATGATGCACAGCAAGCACTTGATATGGGATTAGTTAACACAGTTGTTCCTTATGAGCAATTAGAAGATGAAACTGTACAATGGTGTGAAGAAATGCTACAAATGTCTCCAACTGCTCTACGCTTCTTAAAAGCAGCAATGAATGCAGATACAGACGGTTTAGCAGGTCTTCAACAAATGGCTGGCGACGCTACTCTTCTTTACTACACAACAGATGAAGCTAAAGAAGGTCGTGACGCATTCAAAGAAAAACGTCAACCAGATTTCGGTCAATTCCCAAGATTCCCTTGATTATCTGAAACGTTGAACGGCTCGTATCTTAATGAGATACGAGCTTTTTGTATATCTAAAGGAGCGAGACGGATAGACTTGCTAGAGCGACGGAAAGACATGTCCAAGCGACGGAAAGTTATGGCTTAGTGGCGGAACGGCATGCCCAAGTGACGGAAAGTCATGTCCAAACGACGGAGAGTTATGGCTTAGCGAAGGAAAGACATGCCGAAGCGACGAAACTGCAAGTTCAAGCAGCAGAAAACTATGTCAGAGCGCCAAATAGACTTTTCAAAACAAAGGATTACCTCATCTAAGCAAGAGACATAGGTCATTAAACTGACGGATAGACGGATGATGTGATAAAGCGGTAAGATTAAGGCTGATTGGAGGAATAACGAGATGTATCTAAATTGGATTTTACAGCGAGCTTATTTAACACCTTTACGAAACGGTTTAACATATAATGGACAGACTTGGACATTTCAAGAATTAAATGATTTATCGTTAAAACGTGCTCGTCAACTTACAGCACTGGATATTAAGCAAGGGGACCGTATTGCAATAATGGGGCCGAGTAAGCCTTCCCTTGTCATTATGATGTACGCGTGTATGCATTTACAATGTGAAATGGTCATGCTAAATCGTAGGCTAACACAGGATGAAATTGCCTATCAGCTAGAGGATTCGGGGGCTATGGCGGTATTAATTGCAGATGAGGATATAGAAAAATTACCATCACATACATCTTATTTTTTATTTTCTACTATAGAAAAAAGTACAGAAGCGGCTATTGATATTACGAAAGAATGGTCTTTAAACCAAACAACATCGATTATGTATACATCTGGTACGACGGGTTTTCCGAAGGGCGTTTGCCAAACTGTTGGAAATCACCAGGCAAGTGCAACGGCCTCCGTTTTAAATATAGGTTTACATGCGGAGGATACTTGGTTATGTGCTGTACCACTTTTTCATATTAGTGGCTTTTCTATTTTAGTGCGTTCATTGTTGTACGGCAATAAAGTGCATTTATATGATCAGTTTGATGCAGAAGCCATTTCCAAAAATATAATGGATGGCGAGGTTACACATATGTCGGTAGTCGCTGTCACATTAGAAAGGATTCTACATACTCTTGAGCAGAAAAACGCGCAAGCTTCACCAAAATTTAAAATGATGCTAGCGGGTGGTGGACCTGTGCCAGTAGATTATTTAAAGAGAGCGCATGCAGTGAATTTAGCTGTAGCTCAGACGTATGGTATGACTGAAACTTCATCACAAACTGCAACATTAGCAAATGAAGATGCGATGCAAAAAATTGGTTCTGCGGGAAAACCATTATTTTTTAATCAAATTCGCATTGCTGAGCCGAATGACAATGGTGAAGGAGAAATTTGCATACGTGGCCCACATGTTACACCAGGGTACATTGGTCGTTTTGCTCAAAAAAATGCAACGATTGATGGCTGGCTTCATACTGGGGATATTGGTTATATAGATGAAGAAGGGTATTTATTTGTCATTGATCGTCGGGCGGATTTAATTATTTCAGGTGGCGAAAATATTTATCCTGCTGAAATTGAAAATGTGCTACTTACACATCCAGCTGTTAAGGAAGCGGGAGTATGCGGCATTGACGATGATGAGTGGGGGCAGGTACCAATCGCCTTTGTTGTATTAAAAGAAGAAGCAGAGGTAGAGCAAATACAAGCATT
The DNA here is from genome assembly GCF_056394365.1 of Lysinibacillus sp. 10T31. Taxonomy (NCBI): domain Bacteria; kingdom Bacillati; phylum Bacillota; class Bacilli; order Caryophanales; family Bacillaceae; genus Lysinibacillus; species Lysinibacillus sp. 10T31. Next base: position 49,310 of record NZ_JBFTHS010000030.1, on the reverse strand, counting down.
TTGTCAAAAGAAGCTTGCTAAATATAAAATACCAAAAGAAATTATTGTTACGGACGAGCTCCCTCGTAACGGTGCCAACAAACTACTTCGTAGAAAATTAATGGACTAATAACAAAATGATTAAGCAAACTTTTATGAATGTTTAAGCGCTTAAATGAGAGTGATTTCCGTTCCAGGCTACTCGCTTTATCTATGCGAAAGCGAAGCGACAGCATAAAAGCGCCCAGCCGGAACAGAAATCAACTCCACGTTTTGCTAAAGGGCATATTTTTATTTGATATGCCACCTTAATTTCAATGTTTTTTTCAACACTATAAAAGAAGCCTTCATTTATAAGAAGGCTTCTTTTATTCGTTGTAAGAGTCATTTTTAGTAAATTTTTAGGATTAAATTAATCATTCATTAACATAATAAGAAATGACAGGCATAAACTAGTTAGTAAAGGAGAAAGACTCATATGAGAAAATATATATATAATGTTGTCATTATATTATTTGTTCTACAAATGAGTCATGTGCAAGTATTCGCAAACTATGAACAAAAGAATATTGCAACGGCCAATTCAATAGAAACACTACAACATCTAATTCAAAAACAAGTCATCCAATTATCTACTGAATTTGATATTCGTTATACTGGTAATACGTCAGAAATAAAAGATGAACTATCTGAGCTCATTAAACACGCTATTCAGGATCCATATATTTACGCCAATATTTCTAGTTTTAAATGGAAATATGATGGCTATGCAAATAATATTGTCATTAGATTTGAGTTTACTTATCATATTTCTCAGGAAGAGGAGGCATTTGTAGAACAGACTTTGACGAATATTATTGCACCTATGCATGGATTAAGTGAATTGCAGAAAATACAAGCTGCACATGATTTTATCGTTCTATCTGCTGAATATTCAAAGGAAACCGAAGGAAGTCAATATTCTCCCTATACATTGCTTACTGAAAATAAKGGAGTTTGTCAGGCATATGCTTTAGTGCTTTATCGAATGTTAGAGAAGCTAGGTTTTGAGGTACAATATGTACCAGGAAAAGTAGGAGAACAACTACACGCCTGGGTCTTAGTGAAGCTTGATAATGCATGGTATCATATCGATGTTACATGGGATGATCCATTGCCTGATCGTAAGGGTGAGGTCCGTTATAATTATTTTTTAGTGTCTGATCGCCAAGTAGCTAAGGATCACTCTTGGGACTATACGAGTTTCCCAGCTGCTACAAGCGAAGCCTATTTTGATTTACAAAAAACGAATAAGGTTGAAGTTCTTACAAAACCAATACTGGATGGTTATTTTGCCTTTGATAAAGGGCTGTCCGTTTTTAGTAAAAATAAACAAACTGTAAAACAATTAATAGCACAGCCTAGTCTGCTTTTAAAAGGTAATAAAAGCGATAATTCTGTTCAGGTGCATCTATATGAATGGGAACCAATCATTTTAGAAAGTAATGTAGCCCAAGTAAAGGATAATCGAAAGATAACACAAAATGCTATGTATAAGAAAAAAGGGCTAGTTAGTATTTATAGAGCGGAAAAACGAATGCCACAAGAAAAGTATGTCATAATAAAGGAGGTGCCCCATACGATGTTCGGGGCACCTCCTTACTTTATTTGTGAGCGTTTAATGCAGTATTTAAAGTTTGAATATTTCTCTTCATAAGGGTGAAGTAAGTTTCATTATTCTTTATATCATCTGTTGTTAAAACGCTTAAATTGTGCAAGACAAGAGACTTTGCTCCAACCTCTTTTTGGATAACCTCGGCTAGTTTAGAAGAGACATTTTGCTCGAATAAAATGTAGTGAATATGCAAATCATTTGCTTTATCAACAATCGCCGTAAGTTCTTTTTGAGAAGGCTCACTTTGTGAGTTTAAACCAGCTATTGGAACTTGCTTTAAGCCGTATTGTCCTGCGATATAGCCAAATGCTGCATGTGATACGAAGAACGTTTTCTCTTGCGCTTTATCAGCCATAGCTTTAAATTCATTGTCTAAACCTTGTAGTTCTTTTACCAATGCCTCGTAATTAGCTGTAAATGTAGCTTCTTGTTCTGGCATTTTTTCAACTAGAGTGTTTTTAATGGAAAGTGCTAAGTCTTGACTGATAGTTGGAGATAGCCAAACATGTGGATCTACATTACCGTGATCGTGGTCATCATGTCCGTGTCCGTCTTCATCTTCGTGATCATGATGTGCTTCCTCTTCATCATCATGTGAGTGACCTGTGCTCACAGCTAATTTTTCATCAGCAACCTGATCTGCAGTTGCTACCATTGTTACATCTTCATTAGCTAGAGTCTTTTTGGCATTTTCAACAAAGCCTTCTAGTCCTAAGCCTATATAGAAAAATACATCGGCATCTGCTAATTTCATCATATCTTTTTGTGTTGGCTCAAATGTGTGTTCGTTAGCGCCAGCAGGATAAATAGAAGAAACCTCTACAAAATCGCCACCAATTCGTTGTGCAAAATAACTTAATGGATAGACAGTTGTGTAAATTGTTAATTTATCCTTTGTCTCTGACTGTTTGGAAGTAGCCGATTTATTCCCACAGGCAGCAGTGAATAGGGCAAGAACTGCAACTAAAAATAACAAAATAATTTTTTTCATCTTATAGTATACCTCTTTAAAATAGTAATCATTACGATTTATTTTTGAACAGTTTCTATAATAACGCACATCCGATAAAAGTACAAGAAAAAATGACCCTCGAAAATTAATTCTTTTTCGAAGGCCATTTTTCAGGTACTGGATCAAAGCCACCTGGATGGAATGGCTGGCATTTTGATATACGTTTAATTGTTAAATAGAATCCTTTAATGGCACCGTGTTTTTGAAAAGCTTCTAGTCCATAGGAGGAGCATGTAGGATGGAAGCGACAGGATGGCGGTGTCATGGGTGATATAAATTTTCTGTAAAACTTAATGAGCCATATAAAGGGATATTTCACAGTTGTTTATCCTTTTGTTGAGCGTTGATTTGCTTAGGCTTAGAATCGATAGTTTGTGTAAAGAAATTGTTTTTTTTCTTCAACAAGACAATAACAGAAACGCCAAACATAAGCATCATCATTGCGATCATAATGATTATTGGTAATGGTACTCCCATTGCATTCACTCCAAATTCTATTGTTAATACTATTATAAAAGATTGTCTTAAAAAAATGTACAAATTGAACTAGTCATCATCTTGATGAAATCTTTGCTGTGGTTTTTCATCAACTGTATGTTTAAAAGCATACGCACGATTGACACTTAAAATAGTCGCGACCGTTACTAATATAACGATGATTGCTGCTACAACTAAGAGTGTGATTAAACTCATGGCATTCACTCCGTTCCTTATTCATACTTTCTATTATAAATTAGATAATCTTACTTAGTTGTGAAGGAAGTTTGACATTCCAGCGAATAAAACAGTCCTTTTACCACCATACTATGGTAAAAGGAGTGTTTTGTAGAGATGGATCGTCAGCGTGTATATTTTTCACTTGCCAATAGAACGTATTATACAAATCCCTATGCAGGACAGTGGAACTTTGAACTCAACATAGATCGCCAAGCATTAGATGTATTTGAAAAGATTTTTCAGCAAATGCAGATGTTAGAAATTGCGAATGCATGGCGTGCGCAATTGCCATATATACAGTATCATCTTGATAGAGAAAATGATGAAATTGATTTGCGATTAAAAAAAATCTATGCACTTGTTCATGAGTATGGGGATGCGGATACAAAGGCATTTGTTGAACAGCTTCCATATTTCAATAAACGTGTCTAAACGTAGGGTCACTGAAAAATATCAGTGACTCTTTTTTATTGATGAGAGCTTTTGACGGATGAACCTTGTCATATAGAAGAGCTCACGTTTTGAGCACTAGTAGCTAGCAGTGAATAAATTGCAACTTGTGACGCTGTTATTGTTCGCGATCGAATAAACATAGTATTAAAAAGACGCCTATCGCACCGCATAATGGAAGTTAATATAAGTGATTTTATCTGTTGATTATAGATACATGAATACACTATAGTGAAATAAAAGATCATCACCGTAACGCTGATTCGACTCAGTGTATGAAATAGAGAAAAAGGAGTTGAAGAGCATGTTTACATTTACAGATTTAAATGGTTTGCAAGTGGATTTAAGTTTTAAAAGAGGTGAATTGGACACTGAGCCTAAGCATGTACTCGTTTTATTAAAGCATGAAAATAAGTGGTTATGTACGATTCATAAACGACGTGGTGTAGAGGTTCCAGGAGGAAAGCAAGAACCTGGGGAAACATTGGAGCAGGCAGCCATTAGGGAAGTATTCGAGGAGACGGGTGTTCATGTGAAAAATCTTAAATGGTTTGCAGAATACGCCGTTCATGATGACATCTTATTTTGTAAAACGGTCTTTACTGCACAGTTTGCGGGGCAGGAGGACATTGAATTTGATTTAGAAACTTCAGGGATGACTTGGCTAACGGATGAAGAATTTACTCATCATCCAAATTTAAGCTTTCATATGAAGGATGCAGGTATGCAGAAAATGCTGGAGGAGTTGAAGCATTATGACCAATGGTAAGATCGTTGGAAAACGTCCTTATCCTTCGCCTAATCCAGCTATTCGTTTAACAGAAATCACGTATATGTCACATGGTTTACGTGTGAAAGGATTACTAGCGGAGCCTAAGGCAGAAGGTACATATGATGGTTTTTTATATTTACGGGGAGGCATGCAAAGCATTGGTATGGTTAGACCTTCGCGTGTCGCACAGTTTGCAGCTCAAGGCTTTATCGTTTTTGCTCCATATTACCGTGGCAATCGAGGTGGAGAAGGACGAGATGAGTTTGCAGGAGTGGATCGTTATGATGCTGTATACGCAGTAGACGTGCTAAAACAGTTTTGTAATGATAATATTCATGTCTTTGGTTTTTCACGTGGTGGTATTATGGCACTTTGGACTGCTATCTTACGTAGAGATATCACATCTGTTGTGACATGGGCGGGAGTATCTGATGCGACAGCTACATATTGGGAGCGGACAGATATGCGCAGGATGATGAAGCGGGTTATTGGAGGGACGCCTAATCGTGTACCAGAGGCTTATGATGCTCGAACACCACTTTTCGAGATAGAGCACATTACAGCTCCAGTACTTATTATTCATGGCTATCGTGATGAAAATGTAGATATTGAACATGCAAGACAGTTAGAATTTTATTTAAAGGATGCTAATAAAAGATATGAAACATGGTATGATCTTCGCTATGCTCATCAGTATCCACCTGCCCAAAATAGAGCAACAGTACATGCACTTTGCGAGTGGATGAAACGTCAATAGATGAAGGTCTACCATTTCCTTCATTGTTTTGAACCAACGTGTCTTTTAACTTCTTTGGTGAGATGACTGCGGATTTAAGCTACTTTTCAGTGGGTGTTCAAACACCCGTACCTGTCGCTACGCTTTTGGTACAAAAGACATCCGCTGAAATAGAGGAACTCAGTCTAAAAACGCCACGTCCTGTGGCAGTTTAAACTGCTCGGGTCAAGTGGAAAACTGAACAGGAAGCCCGAAAAACTGCTCGGGTATACTAAAAAACCGTTCAAGTGCTTAACGGCAGGCACCTGAACGGTAGAATAAAAGACAATTAGTCTATATATTTTGCTAAGAAGTTATTAATAGTTTTCCAATAAGCGTCTCCAGCAACGCTTTCTGCACCGCTATGTCCGGCACCTTCAACTATAAATTTCTCCTTCGGTACATTGGCAGCCTCATATACCTCATCTAGCATATCAGATGGAACAAATGTATCATTACTTCCATGAATGAATAGCATCGGTGTTTTTGATTTTGCTACTTGCTTGACGCTATCAGCTTCACCAAGCGTAAAGTCAGCTCTTAACTTCGTAACAATTGAAGAAAAGTGCATGATGGGGAATTCAGGTAAATTAAAGATTGCTTGCAATTGATAGGAGAATTCACCCCAAACTGAGGAATAACCGCAATCCTCAATAATAGCCTTAACATTGTCAGGTAGATCCTCTCCTGAGGCCATCATCACTGTAGCACCTCCCATGGAAACACCATACAAAACAATTTCAGCGTTTTTATCAGAACTGATAACATTATTAATCCAAGACACTACATCAAGCCGATCATGCCAGCCCATACCAATATAGTCACCCTCACTTTTTCCATGAGCCCTTGCATCAGGTACGAGAACATTGTAGCCTGTATCATAAAAATGCTTAGCGTACTTTGCCATTTGTGAGCCATCAGATGAATATCCATGGAAAACAACTGCCCATTTATTTGTGTCGTTTGCATGTTTAAGCGTATAGGCATGTAATTTCAAATCATCGAAAGACTGTATATAAGAGTCCTCATAATTCTCTTTAAACCATTTCTCACTCTCTTCTTTTTCTTTAGCATCTTTAGGACTAACAGCAATAGAATTTTGTGGAGCATTAAACACATCTGATTTATCAGTATTAGGATTTAAGGCGAAGTTATAGAAATAATTCCCTGCAAAAAATCCAGCAACAACAAACAATACTAATAGAAGACTGACAATGGTAATAATCACTTTATATTTTTTTTTCATATATATCCCCCTAAAACTACTATTATGAATTATACACAAAGTTACTAATATGAAAAGTAGAATTCTATAAAATAGGGGAGATAAAAAAGGGAACTACTCTAATTGTTCCCTTTTATAGTGTTGAAAAACAAAATAGTTAAGTAAATCTTTGCGATTGTTGTGGCACTTTAAATGTGGGTGATTTCCGTTCCAGGATACTCGCTTTGTCGCTGACGCTTCGCTTTCGCGCAGAGCAGAGCTTCCTGTGGACGAGCGTCGAGCCGCTTCCTTCGCTGTTGTTGTTGCTGACGCTACGCTTTCGCACAGAACACATCCGCTCCGTGCAGGGTCTCGCCTGTCTCGCTTTCCCACTGGAGTCGAGTAGCCTTCCACTCCAGTCAGCAACGTAGAACTTTTATAATTGACTTTAAAGTTAAAAGTGAAAGTTATGCTACTCACCATAATCGATCAGAGTAGACTTATAACAGTGAAATTGATTGTACAACTGTTGTTGTTGCTTTCGCTACGCTTTCGCACAGACTAAAACCCTTTGCTGACATTCCGCTTTTGTACAAAAACATCTGTTGTTGCCACTTCGACCTCGCATAAAAATCACTTATTGCTAAAAAATGAGTTCACACTATAAATAAGAGAAACATGTAAGAAAATATTTGCTAAGTGAAATAGTTGATTGGAGTGGAGACTGGGCGACTCCTTGGGGATCAGCGTCACAGATGAGACCCTGGAGCGAAGCGAAGCGGCTCATCGGACGCCCCCAGGAAAGCGCCCAGTCGGAACGGAAATCAACCCTCGTTGTGCAGAAGAGCCTTAATAGGACACCTTAATTTTATTGAAATTAAAGTTTTTTAACATAAAAAAGGGAACGACTTTTAAATCGTTCCCTTTGCTTAGTAAATTATTTTACTGGACCGCCAAGTTTAGTGATAGCTTCAGAAACATTTGAGAATTTCTTGAAGTTATCGTTGAATAAACCAGCAAGTTCAGCAGCTTTTTTATCATAAGCAGCTTTGTCTGCCCATGCATCACGAGGATTAAGCACTTCTGTTGGTACACCTTCAATAGAAGTTGGAATGTTTAATCCGAATACTGAATCTTGAATTGTTTCAACATCAGTTAATTTGCCATCGATTGCAGCACGTACCATTGCACGAGTGTAAGAAAGCTTCATACGGCTACCAGTACCATATTCGCCACCAGTCCAACCAGTGTTCACTAAGAATACTTGTGCACCGTGCTCGTCAATTTTTTGTCCTAACATTTCAGCATAAACTGTTGCTGGAAGTGGAAGGAATGGAGAACCGAAGCAAGTTGAGAATACTGGTTCTGGCTCTGTTACACCACGTTCTGTACCAGCAAGTTTAGACGTGAAACCGCTTAGGAAGTGGTACATAGCTTGCTCTTTTGTTAATTTACTGATTGGAGGTAATACACCAAATGCATCAGCTGTTAAGAAGATGATTGTTTTTGGGTGACCTGCAACAGAAGGATCAACAATATTTTCAATGTATTGAATTGGATAAGCTACACGTGTATTTTCTGTTAATGAACCATCATCATAGTCACAAACTCGAGTTTCTGGATCAACAGCTACGTTTTCTAGAACAGAACCGAAGCGGATTGCGTTGTAGATTTCTGGTTCTTTTTCAGCAGAAAGGTTAATTGTTTTTGCATAGCAACCACCCTCAATGTTGAATACACCGTTATCAGACCAACCGTGTTCATCGTCACCGATAAGCTTACGGTCAGGATCAGCTGATAAAGTAGTTTTACCAGTACCAGATAAACCGAAGAATAATGCAACATCACCAGCTTCACCAACATTTGCTGAGCAGTGCATTGAAAGGATGCCTTGTTGTGGTAACAAGTAGTTCATAATACCGAAAATAGATTTTTTGATTTCACCAGCGTATTCAGTACCACCGATTAGGATAATTTTCTTTTCAAGTGATACAATGATGAATGTTTCAGAAGCAGTGCCATCAACAGCAGGGTCTGCTTTAAAGTTAGGAGCTGAAATAACTGTGAAGTCAGCAACATGAGAAGCTAACTCTTCTTCAGTTGGACGGATAAATAATTGATGAGCGAAAAGATTGTGCCAAGCATATTCATTGATTACTTGGATGCTTAATTGCGAATCTTTGTCAGCACCAGCAAAGCCTTTGAATACGAATAATTCGTCACGTTCTTTTAAATATTTTACTACTTTTACATATAAGTTATCGAACACTTCAGAAGAAATTGGTCGGTTAACTTTACCCCAGTCAATTTTATCCTTTGTGCTCTCTTCTTCTACCGTATATTTATCTTTAGGTGAACGACCAGTGTATTTGCCAGTTTCTGCACGAACTGCGCCATCTACTGTTAACATAGCTTCACCACGAGATGTAGCTTTTTCAGCTAATTGTGGTACTGAAAGTTGAACATTAATGTTACCGCCGTTTAATAATTCCTTCAGTTCGTTTGCAATTTCTACTGAATTCATCGATTAAATACCATCCTTTTTTATAGTATTCCCTTGTGTCTGGGGGAGATTTTCTTAATTTCAAAAATAGTATAACACAATTGCTTAAATAATCTATACTAATTCAGAAATTATTTTTCAGATTTTATTACTTTTCAAGAAAACGACAAAAAGTAAATTAATTCGTTTTGATAATGCTTATTACCCTATTTATTATAAGTGATCACACATTCACTTTCGACACAGCAAAATTGTGTTTTGAAGCTTTTGGCTAACATGAGGTTCGCACAGGATGTGAAGTTTTAGCTTGTTTTTTTATTAGTTGGAGCTTGTCTTCGACTGAAAAGGGGCTACAATCATATTCATCCACCACATGTTCTGTAGCTGACGCTTTGCTTTCGCTACAAAATGTGCTGTAAAGGGTTACACATATGTTAACACATGATGTGAGGTGGAGAGTAGGGATTATTTTGTTTTAATTTACAGCATAATCCAAATCAGTTTCTTGATAAATTCCATACTTTTTTTATATGAATACAATCGATTATGCTTCGGCATAGTTGCGTCCGGAATCGGCTTTGTGCTTAGGCCTGTAGATGTTTTTTGCTTGAAAGCGTAGCGGCAGATTTTTTTGTGCGACAGCGCAGTGCTAACGAAGCGGCAGCGGCAACAGCACGATGTTGGTCTCTCAGTCGTGTGTTGTTGTTGCTGTCGCTTCGCTTTCGCACAGATAAAACCGTGTTGCTGACGCTTCGCTTTCGCACAGATAAAACCGTGTTGCTGACGCTTCGCTTTCGCGCAGATAAATTGCCACAGGACGTGGCGTTCTTAGACTGAGTTCCTCTATTATTTCAGCGGTGTTTGGACACTCGCTGAAAGATTAAAAATATTTGACAACGTTCGACCTTTTACGTATTATGAGATATTGAACGGATACTCTTATCCCGAGCTGGTGGAGGGTCAGGCCCTGTGAAACCCGGCAACCTGCATGAACTATTTCACGACATGCGTTGGTGCCAACCTGATGCAAGGGGGAACCCCTTGAACGATAAGAGTGAAAGGTTACGAAGTCATTATTCCTTTCCTCATGTTAAGTAAGCGTGAGAAAAGGATTTTTTTATTGTTAAAAACGAATTAAAGGTAAGTATATAGTCCTTTCCTTATTATAATGACGGATCTTTCGAAATCCTCGTGTTAAAAGCAGCAGCTGTTTATTTCTGCGTAAGTGCAACGACAGCAACAGTTGTTTTGATTGTGCGAAAGCGTAGTGCAAACGTAGCGACAGCAACAGTTGTTTTTATTGTGCGAAAGCGTAGTGCAAACGTAGCGACAGCAACAGTTGTTTTTATTGTGCGAAAGCGTAGTGCAAACGTAGCGAAAGCAACAGTTGGTTTTATTGTGAGAAAGCGTAGTGCAAACGTAGCGACAGCAACAACGGCTTGGGAGTTCAATCCTTAGGGTGAACTTGACATGGGTAATGAGTACCGTATTAATTCGCAAATATTATTTGTAAAAGTAATAGGAGGAAAATCAAATGACAAACCGTCGACTGTTTACATCAGAGAGTGTAACAGAAGGACATCCAGACAAAATTTGTGACCAAATCTCGGATGCCATTTTAGATGCTATTTTAGCAGAAGATCCAAATGCGCGTGTAGCGTGTGAAACAACAGTAACAACAGGCTTAGCATTAGTAGCAGGAGAAATTACTACTTCTACTTATGTAGATATTAAAGGTATCGTTCGTGATACTGTAGCAGAAATCGGTTATACACGTGGGAAATACGGCTTTGATGCTGAAAACCTAGCAGTACTTGTTGCTATTGGCGAGCAATCACCTGATATTGCTCAAGGTGTAGACCAAGCATTAGAGGCGCGTGAAGGCTCTATGACAGACGCTGACATTGAAGCAATTGGTGCAGGTGACCAAGGTTTAATGTTCGGTTATGCATGTAACGAAACGCCAGAGCTTATGCCATTACCAATTAGTTTAGCGCATAAATTAGCTCGTCGTTTAACGGAAGTACGTAAATCTGGTGAACTAGCATATTTACGTCCAGATGGAAAAACGCAAGTAACGGTTGAATATGATGAAAACAATGTACCAGTACGCGTTGATACGATTGTAATTTCAACACAGCATGATGAAGAAGCTACACTTGAGCAAATTCAAGCAGACTTAAAAGAATTCGTTATTGCTCCAGTTGTTCCAAGTGAATTACTAGATGCCGATACTAAATATTTCATCAACCCAACTGGCCGATTCGTAATTGGTGGTCCTAAAGGGGATGCTGGTCTAACTGGACGTAAAATCATCGTTGATACATACGGTGGCTATGCACGTCATGGTGGAGGTGCTTTCTCAGGTAAGGATGCAACTAAGGTAGACCGTTCAGCGGCATATGCAGCACGCTATGTGGCAAAAAATATCGTAGCAGCTGGTTTAGCAGATCGAGCTGAAGTACAACTAGCTTATGCGATTGGTGTTGCTCAACCTGTATCTATTGCTGTTGATACATTTGGGACAGGAAAAGTTACAGAAAGTGAAATTGTAAAATGGGTACGCGAGCTATTTGATCTACGCCCAGCGGGGATTATTAAAATGCTTAACCTGCGTCGTCCTATCTATAAGCAAACTGCAGCATATGGTCACTTCGGTCGTACTGATTTAAATGTACCGTGGGAACAAACAGACAAAGCTGATGCATTAAAAGAAAAAGCAGGTTTATAAACTATTCAGCTAAAGTGATAAAGTAGCTAGGAAAATATTTTAAAATACTATATTACTGAAAGGGGCTCAAAAAATTTAAAAGCCCCTTTCGCTGTTTTTTTAACGAAAAAAAATAAGCTCCTAATCCTAATCATGGATGGCTCGGTTGCCCAAGCAGACGTGGAGCTGCTTTGATTTAGTTGAAATAGCTATTAATTTTTTGGTTGAAGAGATTTATAGTATTGACCTTTCTCTACATATTCACGTATGATGCGTTCCATATCTTCTTTATCTTCTTCATTTAATTCTCTTACAACCTTTGCAGGACGGCCTAGTGCTAAGCTATTTGGAGGAATGACTTTGCCTGGAGGTACAAGACTACCCGCCCCAATGAATGCACCTTCTCCAATCTCCGCTCCGTCTAATACTATAGAGCCCATACCTATTAAGGCTTTTTTTCGAATTGTACAGCTATGTAAAGTTACCTGATGTCCTACTGTTACTTCATCTTCAATAATTAGTGGATATTTAGGGCTTTGATGTAAGCAACAGAGGTCTTGAATACTAACTCTTTTTCCTATAATTGTTGGTGATACATCCCCTCGAATAACTGTGTTAAACCAAATCGTTGTTTCAGCACCTATTGTAACGTCACCAGTAACGGTTGCATAATCGGCAATAAAAACAGATGGATCGATATTGGGTTCTTTACCTTTAAATGGATAGATCATAAGGATCGCCTCTTTTCTTTCTATGATGTAATATTATCGTATCAAATACGCAACTTGATGGAAATATAAAATTAAAATGAGCTAAATATTCCGATATAATCATTGTGTAATTATTTTTTAGGAGGACTATGTGAAATGTGGAAATGGGAAGCTGATGGACAAGCAAAGGCTGTGGTTGCTATTCTTCATGGTGCTTATGAAAATCACCGATGGTATGCATGGCTTATAGAAAAACTTAGATTGGAAGGCTTCCACATAGTCATGGGGGATTTACCAAACCATGGAGTAAATGTAGGATTTTCTCGTGTTCACGATGAAGATTTTAAAGAATACAACAAATATACGAGGCATTTAATGGAGAATGCTTTTTCGTATAATTTACCTGTCTTTTTAATAGGACATGGGCTTGGTGCGACACTATTACTACATACCATGCAAAAACGAAAATATGAATGCGCAGGGATTATCTTAACTTCACCTTGGCTTCATTTAAAGCTATTGCCAGGTAAACTATCAAATGCTTTAACTAGTTTAAGTGCCCTGACTGCAAATGTGAAGCTGACCCATGAAATTACATTAGAATCACTAACGCGCAGTGTAGAAGGTAGAGATGAGATGAAGGATGAGGTTCCTTTTTCGTCAGTTGTTTCAGTAAAATGGTATCGAGAACTACAGCAAATGATGCGCAATTTAGTGTTATTGCCTGAGTCTGAATTTCCTAATATGCCTATGTTAGTTATGACAGCTGAAAAAGATAAAATTACTGAAACTAAACAAACACGTAATTGGCTTCATCAGATGGAATTTACAGAGTTTCAATTCAAAGAATGGGCAAACTGTTATCATAATCTATTTCATGAAGTAGAGCGTGACGAGATTTTTGTTTATATACGTGATTTTATTAATAATGCTCTTCGAAGAATTGGCTATATAATTGAATAGTGAATTACCTCTCCAATTAACTAGAAAATTACTAACTTTTTGTTACTTGAATATAATGTTGTAATTTTCAGAAAAGTGTAATACTATAATGACTTAAAGTAATATTTTTCACATTGGAGGGGTAAAATGGAAACAATCGTAGGGAAAATTAATGAAATTTTATGGGGACCGTGGTTTATTTATGGCATTTTGTTAATTGGGCTCTTTTTTTCAATCATTACACGGTTCCTACAAGTAAGACACATTAAAGATATGTTTGTTTTAATGTTTAAAGGTGAAAAATCGGAAAAGGGGATTTCATCTTTCCAAGCGATGTCTATCGCATTATCTGGTCGAGTAGGTACAGGTAATATTGCCGGTACTGCTACAGCAATCGGGATGGGGGGACCTGGTGCTGTTTTTTGGATGTGGGCAATCGCCTTTATCGGTGCGGCAACTGCTTACGTTGAGTCGACGTTGGCTCAAATTTATAAAGAAGAGAAAGATACAGAATATCGTGGCGGGCCGGCTTTTTACATAGAAAAAGGAATGGGGCAAAAGTGGTTTGCAGTTATATTTGCTGTTGCCGCATTAGCTGCCATGTTAATATTGATGCCAGGTGTTCAATCGAATGCAATTGCGACAGCTGTTGAAAACGCTTTCGATGTTAAGACTTGGATTACAGGACTTATTATTGTTGTATTATTAGGTACTATTATTATCGGTGGGATAAAATGGATTGCCAATGCTGCACAAGTCATTGTACCGTTTATGGCATTAGCATATATTCTGATGGCCATCGTCATTATTGCAATGAATATTAAAGAAGTACCAGCTGTATTTTCATTAATTTTTTCTAGCGCATTTGGTGCGCATGAAATCTTTGGTGGTATTATTGGCTCCGCTATTGCATGGGGGGTTAAACGCGGTATTTATTCAAATGAGGCAGGTCAAGGGACAGGTGCGCATCCGGCTGCGGCAGCAGAAGTATCACACCCTGCTAAACAAGGTATCGTTCAAGCTGCTTCTGTGTATATTGATACTCTATTAATCTGTTCAGCTACAGCATTTATGATTTTATTTACGGGTATGTACAATGTACACGATGAAAAAGCTGCAGACGGTGCTGATTCATATGTTTATGTTGGTGATTTCAATAAAGGTGGATTAACGGGAGAAGAACAAATAACATTTGCGAAAAGTATTAAAGAAGGTGCAGCCTTTACACAATATGCAGTTGACTCTTCACTACCAGGTTTTGGTGGACCATTCGTAGCAATTGCATTATTCTTCTTTGCTTTTACGACGATTATGGCATACTACTACATTGCCGAAACAAATGTGGCGTATCTATTCTCAGGAACTACAGAAAAAGTCGTCATATGGCTTGCTAAATTTGCAATTTTAATTTCTGCGTTTTACGGTACAGTCCGCACATCCGATCTTGCTTGGGCTATGGGGGATGTTGGATTAGGCCTAATGGTTTGGATTAACGTTTTAGCGATTTTAATTATTATGAAGCCTGCTATAGTCGCGTTGAAGGACTATGAAAAACAGAAAAAAGAAGGAAAAGATCCTGTTTTTGATCCTCGTAAACTAGGAATTAAAGGTGCAGATTTCTGGGTAGATTATAATGAAAAACGTAAAAATAAATAGACAATAACGAGAAAGCTATCTAATAGATTTTAACAATCTATTAGATAGCTTTTTTGATTTATAAAAAAATTTCTATTGACGACAATAAAAAAAGAAGGTATATTCTTCCTAAGGGAAATCATTTTTCCTTTAGGAAACTTTTTTAAGAGGAGGTGAAAAAATGACCGTGTTCCATTTACCGAAACTATCATATGATTATGATCAGTTAGAGCCCTATATTGATGCTAGAACGTTAGAAATTCATCATTCTAAGCATCATGCTACGTATGTAAATAATTTAAATGCGGCTTTAGAAGGTCATAAGGATTTACAAAATCAGTCGTTGCAAGATTTATTAAGCAATCTTGATGTGTTGCCAGCAGATATTCAAACAGCCGTACAAAATAATGGTGGAGGACACTATTGCCATAGTTTATTTTGGGAATTGATGAGTCCCAAAGGTGGTGGTGAGGCAAATGCTGATATTGGAAAGGCGATTGATTATTATTTTAAAACGTTTGATAATTTTCAGGATCAGCTTTCTAATGCAGCGATTACCCGCTTTGGAAGTGGATATGGATGGCTAGTACTAGATGGTGAACAATTAACCATTATGAGTACAGCTAACCAAGACACACCTTTAAAAGAGGGGAAGATTCCTCTACTCGTTATTGATGTGTGGGAACATGCATATTATTTGAAATATCAAAATCGTCGCCCTGAATTTGTTACGAATTGGTGGAATACTGTCGATTGGGATAAAGTCAATCAACGTTATGTGGATGCAATGAAACAACAAACACTTTTAAAATCTAACTAAGCTAAGTTAATTAAGGTAATTTGACATGAAAGTAAAGAATAAGTACTCCCCATATCCCCCGCGCCATCGGGGGATATTTTTTTCTTAAATAAATTATGCTTCGGCACAATTGCGTCCTAAATCGGCTTTGTGCTTTGGCCAGCAAATGTTTTTTGTGCGAAAGCGCAGTGCTAACGTAGCGGCAGCAACAGATGTTTTTTGCGCGAAAGCGAAGCGGCAGCAGCAAATGTTTTTTGTGCGAAAGCGAAGCGGCAGCGGCAAACGTTTTTTGCGCGAAAGCGCAGTGCTAACGAAGCGGCAGCAGCAGATGTTTTTTGCGCGAAAGCGAAGCGGCAGCAGCAAATGTTTTTTGCGCGAAAGCAAAGCGGCAGCAGCAACAACCGATGTTGGCCACTTAGGCGTTTTCACAGGATGTGAAAGTTCTTAGGCCTGAGTTCCTCTATTTCAGCGGATGTTTGTACGCCCGCTGAAAAGTAACTTAACCTGCATTCATCTCACCACCTATAGAGGTGAGAGATTTCTATACCTGTCGCTACAGAAAATAATTGCTTAAAGAAATATAAAGGCATGATTCCGATGCTCTATCGAAATCATGCCTTAAATAAATATTAATATTGAAATTATCTAACTAACTTAACGAGTAATCTTTCATTTTTTCCAAAGCAATCACAAAGGGTGGATCGTTTTGTTGATTTAGAAACTCATATTTCAGTACATGTACATATTTTTGGGGAAGTTGACTGACATATTCTATCACAGCATCTCGCTCTTCCTTACCACCCGGATGACCGTGATAAATGACAAGGACAATAAGACCACCGATTTTGAGCAGCTTTAGCAAATCTTCAATTGCTTGTATCGTTGTATTTGGCTGTGTAACGATGTCGTGATTACTACCAGGCAAATAACCAAGATTGAAAATTGCAGCAGCTACTGACTTGTGAACATAGTTGGCTACTTCTTCATGCCCTCTATGTAAAACAAGTGCACGATGCTCTAAGCCATTATCTAAAAGGCGATGGAGAGTTGCATCAACAGCGCTCTTTTGAACATCAAAGGCATATACTTGACCTTCATCGCCGACAAGTTGTGCTAAAAACAATGTGTCGTGGCCGTTTCCTGCTGTGGCATCCACTACAGTGTCGCCCTCTTCAACTGTATCCTCTATTAGCTGTTGTGCATATTGTAAAATGCGTTGTAGCTTCATTTCGTAACCTCAGCTTGATAAAATTTCCCTTGCCAGCTTCCACGGCGTTCAAGCTCTGCATCAATACCATTTAATACTTCCCATTTATTAACACTCCACATCGGGCCAATCATTAAATCGATTGGTCCATCACCTGTGATACGGTGAATAACCATTTCTGGTGGTAGAATTTCAAGCTGATCTGCTACTAGCTTTGTATAAACTTCCTGATCTAAAAATTCTAACATGCCTTTTTCATATTGCTTAACCATTGGTGTACCTTTTAAAAGGTGTAGTAAATGAATTTTAATGCCTTGTACATCAAGCTTTGCGACTTCGCGAGCAGTTTCCATCATCATGTCATAGTCTTCAAGAGGAAGGCCATTAATAATGTGAGAGCATACACGAATACCATGCTTTCGTAGCTTTTCAACACCTTCCACATATGTTGCATAGTCGTGGGCGCGGTTGATAAGATTTGCTGTTTTTTCATGTACTGTTTGAAGTCCGAGCTCAATCCATAAATAGGTGCGCTCGTTTAATTCAGCTAAATATTCAACTACATCATCTGGAAGACAATCTGGGCGCGTTGCAATAGATAATCCAACAACACCCTCTTGAGCCAATGCAGCTTCAAATTTTTCCTTTAATACAGGAAGTGGTGCGTGTGTATTTGTATATGCTTGGAAGTAGGCCATGTATTTGCCGTCCTTCCATTTTTGATGCATTTTGTCACGGATTTCAGCAAATTGCACTTCGATAGGATCAACTTTGTTGCCCGCAAAATCACCTGAACCTGCTGCACTACAAAACGTACAGCCTCCAAAGGCAACGGTACCATCACGATTTGGACAGTCAAAGCCCGCGTCTAGTGCTACCTTAAAAACTTTATGACCAAATTGCTCACGTAAATAGCGATTCCATGTATAATATCTTTTTCCATCTGAAGGAAAAGGAAAGTTTGTTTCTGTCATTTATTTCACTCCTCTAACACTATATTTTATCACGTGCTAGTGCTTCCGTCATGAAAGAAGAATTTAATATTATGTGAATGACCGGAGTGTATGCTGTGGGAAGCTGAGCAAAAAGTACATCAACCGGAGTTAATCATGAGGTGGGCAGAACGAAAGCTACACAAAAAATATTCTAAAGAGTATGTAAAAAGAGTAAATTTATTTTTCTTGTACTTTTGTATTTTTCAACATAAACTAACTATTTAGAGTAGCGAAATAACGGAGGATATTTTATGCCAAAAAGTGTTTGGTTTTTAATTATCGGAATGCTTGTGAACACGACGGGCAACTCATTTTTATGGCCTTTAAATGCCATTTATATGCACGATTATTTAGGGAAGTCACTTGCGATGGCTGGCTTTGTGTTGATGTTGAATTCTGCTGCTGGAGTATTAGGAAATCTCTTAGGTGGTTATTTATTTGATAGAATAGGTGGCTATAAATCCACAATGTTGGGCATTCTTTTGACGATTGCCTCATTAATTGCTTTAACGATTTGGCACGGCTGGCCACAGTATGTGTGGATTTTAACGATTCTTGGCTTTAGTGGAGGTATTGTTTTCCCAGGAATGTTTGCTTTAGCTGGAACTGCGTGGCCTGAGGGTGGACGAAAGGCCTTTAACGCAATTTATTTAGCTCAAAATTTAGGAGTAGCAATTGGTCCTGCACTTGCCGGCGTTGTTGCTGATTACAAATTTGACTACGTCTTTAAGGTCAACTTAGCTATGTATATTCTGTTCTTTTTTATAGCGTTGTTTACTTTTAAACGATTAGAAGCGGGGAGCATTGCACCGATGAATGTCGTGGGTGAAAGTAAGCGAATTATAAATAAAGCGCCGTTTTATGCATTATTAATTATAAGTTCTTCCTCTGTACTATGCTGGTTAGCTTATTCACAATGGAGTGCGACTATTTCTTCCTATACGCAAGATCTAGGATTAGGATTGAAACAGTACAGCTTACTTTGGACTATTAATGGTCTACTTATCGTTTTAGGGCAACCGCTAATTGCACCGCTAGTGAAACGTTGGGAAAATAAATTGAAGCGTCAATTAGTATTTGGCGTTATCCTTATCGCAATATCCTTTGGAATCATTGCATTTGCAAGTGATTTTAAAATGTTTGGGGCAGCAATGGTTGTGCTGACTTTTGGTGAAATGTTTTATACGCCTGCTTTACCTACCATCGCCAATCAGCTTGCACCAAAAGGGCGTCAGGGCTTTTATCAAGGGATTATTAATAGTGCGGCAACAACTGGTCGTATGATTGGCCCTCTATTTGGTGGTATTATGGTCGATCAGTTTGGCATGATTGTACTCGTATTAATTCTAGTGATTATAGTATTGTTTGCGATTATTCCATGTCTTATCTATGATTATCCTTTACGAAAGAATAAAACAGTGATAGATTTATAGGTTAAATTTAACAAAAATTTTCCGGAAACGAGCAAAAACTGTGTGGGAAACACGTTTTTTGCTCGTTTTTTAATGTTTACTCTTGAAAGTAAACATATTGTAGCGTAGAATCAATCATACATATTCAAATATTTGAATATATGAAGATGAAGTTCCGTGGAGGGATTTATGTGGAAGAGAGCTTGCAGCAATTTAAGGCAGATTTTTTTAAAGCCTTAGCACATCCATTACGAATCAGAATACTAGAATTACTAGTAGATGGTAAAAAAAATGTCAATGAAATTCAAAGCTGCTTAGAAAAAGAGGGCTCAGCTGTTTCTCAGCAATTAAGTGTATTACGAGGCAAAAATATTGTGCATGGAACGAAAGAGGGGAAAAAAGTTTACTATTCTTTAAGCGATCCGATGATTGGAGAATTACTTGGTGTTGCAAAGGATATTTTCAACAATCATTTGATAAATACAATTTCAAGATTAGAAGAAATGACTATTAATGAAAATAATGAAGAGGATATGTAAATTTTGTAGACTGAGTTCTTATGAAACATTTACCTTGCTTATTATTTTGAAGGGAAGATTTATAGATGAAGTCGCTGTTTACAGGACGATATGAAGGATATTCTGTTCATCATTTGAAGAAAGATTTAATTTCGGGGATTATTGTCGGGATTGTGGCAATACCGCTGGCAATGTCCTTTGCCATTGCGTCAGGTGTTAAGCCTGAGTATGGAATATATACAGCTTTTATTGCTGGAATACTTATTTCACTTTTTGGTGGTTCGAAGTTTCAAATCGGAGGACCTACAGGTGCGTTTGTACCAATTCTGCTAGGGATAGTCATTTCGTATGGCTATGAAAACTTACTAATCGCTGGATTAATGGCCGGGATTATTTTGTGCTTAATGGGGATCTTTAAACTTGGCTCATTAATAAAATTTATCCCTCGTCCGGTGACAATAGGTTTTACAGCAGGAATTGCAGTTATTATTTTTACAGGCCAAATCGCAAATTTCCTAGGTTTGACTAATATTAAAAGACATGAGTATTTTATTGACAATGTAAAAGAAATCGTTATGCATATTGGTACAACAAACTTTTATAGTGTTTTAACGGCAATCATTAGTCTCATCATTATTTTAATAACACCTAAAGTTTTACCCAAAGTTCCAGGGGCGTTAGCAGGCATCGTTGTTTCTACATTAGTTGCAACGTTCTTTTTCTCTGGACAAGTTGCCACAATTGCAACAGCCTATGGTCAAATTCCAAATACATTACCGAATTTTGTAATTCCAGATATCACATTAGAGCGAATTCAGCTACTTATTGGACCAGCCTTTGTGATTGCCATGCTAGGTGGAATTGAATCACTTCTATCTGCAGTGGTAGCAGATGGCATGACAAATACAAAACATAATAGTAATCGAGAACTTGTAGGTCAAGGAATTGCTAATATCGTCACGCCTTTCTTTGGCGGGATCCCTGCAACAGGGGCTATTGCTCGTACTGCGACAAATATTAAAACGGGTGCAGTATCACCAATATCAGGTATTATTCACGGTGTATTTGTATTAGTCACTTTATTATTGCTAGCTCCATTTGCTTCACATATTCCATTAGCAAGTATGGCTCCAGTTTTAATGGTTGTAGCTTGGAATATGAGTGAGCAAAAGCATTTTGCGCATATCGTTAAATTAAAATCAGGAGATTCTCTCGTTTTAATCATTACGTTTTTGCTTACTGTTTTTACAAGCTTAACATTAGCTGTAGAGGTAGGACTTGTGTTAGCTGTCGTATTATTTGCGAAGCGTATGAGCGAAAAGCTTGTAGTAACAAAGGTATTACCGGACCATTCGTTAAAGAGTGGAAAAGTGCAATCACATGCTGTTCATCAGAATCGTGACTGTCCACAAATTAGTATTTATACAATTGAGGGCCCGCTTTTCTTTGGTGCAGCCCAAACTTTTGAAGAGGCAATTGTAAGTTCCGTTCAGCATCAGCAAAAAGTTTTAATATTACGCATGAGTAAAGTGCCTTTTATGGATTCAACAGGTGAAGCATATTTTAGCAATATCATTCAAAATTTCAAAACGCAGGGCGGTACCATTTTAGTTACAGGTGTACAAGATGAATTAAAAAGGGTACTACAGCATAATGGCCTATATGATGAAATTGGTGAGGATAATTTTTATCCGCATACAGGAGAAGCGATAAATAAAGCTTTACGTTATTTAGATACAAATAAATGTATTGGATGTAAGCACTTTGCTTTCCGTGAATGTCAGGAATTATCCCAACCAAAAGAAAAAGAGAATTTAATTGTTCAATAATGGGTAGTATGTAAACAAAGTCTTGTGCTTTTCAGTACTTTCCATTAGAATAAATGCAATACATGTAAAGACAATGATGAGGAATAGTAAATTTGTGGTTCTTTTTAGAGAGCTAGCGGTTGGTGGGAGCTAGTAGGAAAGCAAATTGAACTCGCCTTCTGAGTCTGCCCGCGTGAAATATCGCGTGCCGTTCCTTCCACGTTAAGGAAGCAAGAGCCGAGTGTGATCACTAATGTGGGTGGTACCGCGGGAGAAACGAATTCTCTCGTCCCTTTCTAACAAAGAAAGGGACGAGTTTTTTTATTTTTTAAATATTTTGTCAATTCTTTAGGTGAAAAGTATGGCACATTCAAAGGAGGAAAAATAATGAGTTTTAATCATCAACAAATTGAAAAAAAGTGGCAGCAATATTGGGCTGATAACAAAACTTT
Source organism: Lysinibacillus sp. 10T31 (assembly GCF_056394365.1). Lineage (NCBI taxonomy): Bacteria > Bacillati > Bacillota > Bacilli > Caryophanales > Bacillaceae > Lysinibacillus > Lysinibacillus sp. 10T31. Next base: position 27,056 of record NZ_JBFTHS010000030.1, on the reverse strand, counting down.
CAAAACTGAAAATGAAACAGAAAAACCAAAATTTTATGCATTAGATATGTTCCCATATCCATCTGGTGCAGGTCTTCATGTAGGACATCCAGAGGGCTACACAGCGACAGACATCCTTTCACGCTTCAAGCGCATGCAAGGCTATAACGTCCTACATCCTATGGGTTGGGATGCATTCGGTTTACCAGCAGAACAATATGCACTTGATACAGGTAATGACCCAGCGGAATTTACAGCGAAAAATATTGCGACATTCAAGCGTCAAATCCAAGAGCTAGGCTTTAGCTATGATTGGGATCGCGAAATTAACACAACGGATCCAGACTATTATAAATGGACACAATGGATCTTTATCCAACTTTATAAAAAAGGCTTAGCCTATGTAGATGAAGTAGCTGTAAACTGGTGTCCAGCACTTGGTACAGTACTTGCAAACGAAGAAGTTATTGATGGAAAATCAGAGCGTGGTGGTCACCCTGTAGAACGTCGTCCGATGAAGCAATGGATGCTAAAAATTACTGCCTATGCTGATCGTTTAATCGATGACTTAGAGGAAGTTGATTGGCCAGAGTCTATTAAGGATATGCAACGTAACTGGATTGGTCGTTCGGAAGGTGCAGAAGTAACATTTAGTATAGATGGCACAGATGAAAACTTCACAGTGTTTACAACTCGTCCTGATACATTATTTGGTGCTACATACTGTGTTGTTGCACCTGAACATCATTTAGTGGAGCAAATTACAACTGCCGAACAACGTCAAGCTGTTGAAGCTTATTTAGATAAAGTAAAATTGAAATCTGATTTAGAGCGTACAGATTTAGCGAAAGAAAAAACAGGCGTATTCACAGGTGCGTATGCGGTTAATCCGATTAACGGTAAAAAAATGCCGATTTGGATTGCAGACTATGTATTAGTATCATACGGTACTGGTGCAATCATGGCGGTTCCAGCACATGATGAGCGCGACTATGAATTCGCAACAGAATTTGGCTTAGAAATTATCCCTGTTCTTGAAGGTGGAGACATTAGTAAAGAAGCATTCACAGGAGATGGTAAGCACATTAACTCTGACTTCCTTGATGGCTTAAACAAAGAGGACGGTATTGCTAAGGCAATTGAATGGCTTGAGGAAAAAGGTGTAGGGGAGAAGAAAATCTCTTACCGTCTTCGCGATTGGTTATTCTCTCGTCAACGTTACTGGGGAGAGCCAATCCCTATGATTCATTGGGAAGATGGTACAACGACGCCAGTACCGGAATCAGAATTACCATTAATGCTACCAAAAACAGATAATATTCGCCCTTCAGGCACTGGTGAATCGCCATTAGCGAATATTTCTGAGTGGGTAAATGTTGTTGATCCTGAAACAGGCAAAAAAGGTCGTCGCGAAACGAACACAATGCCACAGTGGGCAGGTTCAAGCTGGTACTTCATACGTTATATTGACCCAACAAATAAAGAAGCAATTGCAGATCCGGAGTTACTGAAACGCTGGTTACCTGTTGATATTTATATCGGTGGGGCAGAGCATGCAGTATTACACTTACTATACGCTCGCTTCTGGCACAAAGTATTATACGATTTAGGTGTTGTACACACGAAAGAGCCATTCCACAAATTATTTAACCAAGGGATGATTCTTGGTGAAGGTAATGAAAAAATGTCTAAATCAAAAGGCAATGTCGTTAACCCTGATGAAATCATTTCTTCACACGGTGCGGATACTTTACGTCTATATGAAATGTTTATGGGTCCACTTGAAGCATCTGTTGCATGGTCAACAAATGGCTTGGACGGGGCACGTCGCTTCTTAGATCGTATTTGGCGTCTATTTGTCAATGAAGAAGATGGTGCTATCGCAGCGAAAATTCAACCTTCTGATGACAAAACTCTTGAAAAATCATATCATCAGACTGTGAAAAAAGTGACAGAGGACTACGAAGGTATTCGCTTCAATACAGCTATTTCACAAATGATGGTATTCATCAATGATTGCTACAAAGCGGATGTTATTCCAACAGCTTACGCTGAAGGCTTTGTGAAGATGCTAGCTCCAATGGTTCCACACGTTGCTGAAGAATTATGGCAGATTTTAGGTCATGGCGAAACACTTTCATATGCGCAATGGCCAACATATGATGAGTCTAAACTTGTTGATGATGAAGTGGAAGTCGCAGTTCAAGTTGCCGGCAAAGTACGTGCAAAAATCATTGTAGCAAAAGATGCTTCAAAAGAAGAAATCGAAAAAGTAGCACTTGCAGATGACAAAGTACAAGAGTATATGGCAGGCAAAAACTTAGTGAAAATTATTGTCATTCCAGGTAAGCTTGTTAATATCGTTGTTAAATAAATGAAGGAAACAACATTAGATGCTTCTATAAAAGTTAAGATTACTTGCTACAGCACTGGAAAGTCTTAACGGAAGTACTTTTGATGGTTGGATCATTTCACTAATAAGATTAAAGACAGAATCAAATTTTGGTTCTGTCTTTTTTACGTTTTATCTGTCTTTATTAGGAGCGGAGACTGAGCGAGCATCACAGATGAGGCCCTGGAGCGCAAGCGAGTAGGGGAACGAAGGCTAAAAGCATCGTGTCCTGTGATAACGCCTTCGTGACTAACATCGTGTCGCTGTCGCTACGTTAGCATTACGCTTTCGCACAAAAAACATCAGTTAGCCCGACTCCCTCAGGAAAGCGCCGGGTCGGAACGAAAATTAATCCTACGTTTTGGTGTTGAGACACAGTCTTTTTTATACTTACCCTGCGTATTGTGAAAAATCTGCGTGAAAACTTTTTTCTACTGAAACCAACTGAGATTTCGATACGACTATAGTGTGAATGGGAATAGGAGGTGTTTGAGTGAGCATTTAGCAATTATTATGGATGAGCATGGTGAATATTGTCTTCGAGTAGCTTACTTATATGTTAAAGACTGGGCAATTGCAGAAGAAATCGTTCAAGATGTATTTTTTTCTTATTATCGGCAGCAGGAGCGCTTTGAACAACGATCCTCACTAAAAACATATTTAGTAAAAATAACAGTACATAAAAGTCATGACTATTTACGAAGCTGGAAAAATAAGCGTCATATTCTATTTGAAAAGCTGCACATTGGAGCTAGCAAGCGAACACCTGAAACAAATTTACTTGAAAAGGATGAACGAAGAATTTTAACAGCAGCTTTGTTTGAGCTTCCCATAACCTATCGAGAAGTAATCATTCTTTATTATTATCAAGAATTAAAGGTTCGAGAAATAGCAGAAGTTCTGGCATGTACAGAAAATACTGTGAAGACAAGGCTACGTAGAGCTAGACAACTATTGCAGAAAAAACTGGGTCAGAGTCATTGGGAGGTGCTAGAAGATGACATTTTTTAAAGATAAATTGGATAAAGAGCTTGGAGAAGCCCCGCGTTTCTCACAACAATTGCAGGAGCGTATTTTGCACAATGTATATCAGCAAGATAAACAACCTCATAGATGGCGATATCCAATGATTATCATTGGAGCAGTCGTGACGATCCTCTTTTTGATTGTAATTGGTCCATGGAAGCAAGTAGATACATCTAAGCATGCTTCGATTGTTGAACTAGCCCAGCATGAGGTTAAACAGTTTACTTTTGCGCAAAATTGGGAGGAAGATTCCTTTAAGGCTGGAAGAACTGGCTGGATCTTAGTACAACAGGCATATAAAAAAGATTCGGAAACAAGGCTCATTGCTAATTCTCTTCAAAAGGCAGTTAAATCGAAAATGGATAATGATTATTATGTGTTTGGTGATGTATGGGTGGAGTTTGACAATGGGCAGGTTGCGCAGCTAAAAATGTTCTTAAACGATGGGCAACTAGCTTTTAGCGATCAACATACAAATGCCTTTTACAAAGTGAAAGATGCCGATACTGCCTCAGCATTTATTGCGCTTATGCGAAAAGATGAAAAAGATAGTAGTTTCGGTAAGATGTTTACTTTTTTAATAATTGCTCTCTTATTAGGGTGGCTTTTAGAAAAAGCTATTCGAAAAAAGTTTAGCATTTCAAAGGAACCAAAATATATAAATACAAGCCATCAACGTACAACGTATATTGCTAAGTTTATACAAGGAGGGGCTTTAATTTTATTTAATATAAATGGGTGGTTTTTATATACAGCTGCAATTTGCATATTATTAACTGTCGCTATAGTAAGCACTATTATGATTGACTATTATTATGGGCGTGAAGAAAAAAGACATTATGTATCGGTGGGGTCATTTATTGCACTAGTGCCACTAATCATTGTATTTATCATTTATTTTCTATAGAAAAGGAAACGAACGAAAAGAGATGCTCGAGTTATTCAAGAGCATCTCTTTTTGATATATGACTAGAAATTGAAAACTTGTTTTGAAATGTGTAATTAAGAAGAGGAACTGTAATAATGACAATCGTCTAAAATTGCCGGACTTTAATCGAATACATGTCTCTATAGTAGGACCAAAGTGATAATTGAGTTAAAAACAAAAAATACTAAAAGTAAAATCCTGTGAAGAATATGTTCGTATTACATAAATGATCCAAACTTGGAGTTTAGTTTTATTAACATCGTCGTTAAAAAGTACTTTTTTTCTTGTGTGCTATAGCAAATACTTTTGTTATAACTTATTGGTTTAGTTGCTTTTCAGTTTAAAAAGCATTACTGCCCATAGTCTAAAAATTGAGCGGGATTTATTTTAAATGAAAAAATATATATTTGAATAATAAAAATGAATGGGGAATGATTGTTCATTTTGAAATATACAAAATGTGTATTGGGTTTATTTAATTTAATATCCATTAAAAGTTAAATACGTCATTTAATATTATTTTTTCGTTCTCTTTTGTGTGAAAGAAAATCTTTCATTTAAGTTTTAAAATTCTCTTTTATTCTAAAAATTTCTACATAATGAATATCTATTCATGGTCTTTTGAAGGAATAAGAATAAATTATGAGCGTTAGAAAAAATGAAGTATACATAGATTGCATGTGAAAATATGCACAAAATTAATTATATCAAAATAATTTATATAGAGTTGAATAATAGAGTAGAAAAATAATATTAGCTAAAAAATGTTGTGGTTTTTGTTTAATAAACATCTATTTACTTAGAGGCTGTAGGGTTTTGATTATAAAATTACTAGGGTAAAAAATAAAATACTTTTTCGAGAAATAATATTTTTTGAAAAAACATCTTGCATTTGAATAATTCTAAGTGTTAAATTGTTTTCATGGACGTTCATAAAACTTTCACAGGTAGCAAAAGAGGGGAGAAAAGAGAAATTATGAATAAAAATAGATGGTTAATTGCATTATCCGCAATCGCTATTCATCTTTCGATCGGTGGAGCATATGCATACAGTGTATACAAGCTACCAATTGTCACAGAAATGGGATGGAGTGAAACAAACGTAACGGTTGCCTTCACAATAATGATGGGGCTTGCTGGTTTTTCAGCAGCATTATTCGGTAACTTAGTAGAAAAAATGGGGCCACGTAAATCTGCAATGATAGCAGCTGTTCTATTTGGGGCAGGACAAGCTGGTGCGGGTGTAGCGATTTCAATGGATTCCGTAACATTGTACTGGTTAACATATGGTTTACTAAGTGGATTGGGTATGGGTATTGGTTATATTTCACCTGTATCGACATTAGTAAAATGGTTCCCGGATCGCCGCGGTTTAGCAACAGGTATGGCTGTACTTGGATTTGGTTCAGGGGCACTAATTACAGCGCCAGTCGCAGCTAGCTTAATGGAGGCTGTGGGTATTTCTACAACGTACTTTATTTTAGGGGCAAGTTATTTCACGTTAATGATTTTAGGGGCTTTATATATAGTACCGCCTGCACCTGGTTATATGCCAGCTAATATGAAGGCTGCTGCAAATAATGGTAAAGAAGTAGTGAAAAAAGATTTAGCTGTCATGTCAGCACGTGAAGCTGTGAAAACTAAGCATTTCTGGATGCTTTGGTCGATGCATTTAGTAAACGTAACAGCAGGTATTATGATGATTTCTGTTGCATCTCCAATGGCTCAAGAAATTGTAGGATTATCAGTTGCGGGAGCCGCAGCAATGGTAGGAATAATGGGATTATTTAATGGTGGTGGTCGTTTAATATGGGCTGCTGTGTCTGACTATATTGGTCGTTCGAACGTCTTTGTCATTTTCTTTATCGCACAGCTAGTTACATTTATCGTCTTACCGCATACAACAAACGTTATTGTTTTCCAAGCACTTATTTTCTTAGTTGTTAGTTGCTATGGTGGAGGTTTCTCGAATCTACCTGCATTTGCAAGTGATTTATTCGGTACGAAACAACTTGGAGTTATTCATGGTTATTTATTAACGACTTGGTCATTAGGTGGTATTTTCGGACCGCTTTTAGTGAGCACAATTAAAAATTCTTATGGAAGTTATATTCCAGTATTCTATGTGTTTACAGGGTTAATTGCAGCTTCATTAATCATTTCATTAACTTTACGTGCAGATGTACGTAAACGAACAGCATTAAAAGAAGCTTCTGAAAAAGTTGGAGACGTCTCTGCTACACAATAAATTATACTTTCAATTCGCACTTGAAGGTATTGGCCATATGAGTGTCATTTCGCACATGACGCTTGTATGGTCTTTTTTTGTAGCTATTGTTATATAACACTTGATTAATCTCTGTTTAATGTATAACAGTTGGTGTTTGATGTCAATATCATTACGGGAAATAAAGTGATTTCGGTACCAAAAGAGAAATTTTGTAACGGGAAGCAATTGAGGGGTTTATTTTCTAGAGGGTGACTTAAAACTTAATTTGATTGAATCTTTTCATATGTTAAAACGTATATAAAATAAATAAGGGGGCAATGTGATATGGGGAAATTTTCTTTAAATGAATTTATCAATAAAACACAGCAAGACGACAACGAAAATGAATATTTCGAGTTAGAAACAGAGCGTGTATTAGAGGTCAACCTAAATGGTGAGGTTTGGTCAAAAATGGGCGCGATGATTTCTTACATAGGAGATATTAAGTTTGAGCGTGAGCGTGTGTTGGAGCATGGCCTCGGTAAAATGTTTAAAAAAGCATTAACCGGCGAAGGTACACAACTTATGAAAGCAAAAGGTAAGGGACGACTTTATTTAGCTGATCAAGGAAAGAAAATAACTGTCTTCGATTTAAAGGATGAAAGTATTTGTGTAAACGGCAATGATTTACTCGCATTCGAGCCAAGTATTGAATGGGATATTCATTTGATGCGTAAAATGGCAGGAGTCATGTCAGGTGGATTGTTTAATGTAACCTTACAAGGAAAAGGGAAGGTAGCCATTACAACTCATTTTGAACCGTTAACATTGTTAGTGAAGCCTGGTGAAACTGTCTATACTGATCCTCATGCTACAGTAGCATGGTCAGGTAATTTGGCACCAGAGTTTAAAACAGATATTAGCTTCCGAACATTTATCGGTCGTGGTAGCGGCGAATCCATTCAAATGGCGTTTTCAGGTGAAGGATTTGTTATCATTCAACCATTTGAAGAAGTATATATGTCTAAAGAAGGCTAAAAAAGCGTGTCCGTATTTTAGGACACGCTTTTAATATGAAAATAAGTAGCTCTAATCACTGATAACTTACAATAACACTGATAGAGTTATTACAATGCTGCATTCATCCCTGCAATACGTCCTGTAACGAGTGCGGACGTTATATTATAGCCACCCGTGTAGCCATGAACATCAAGAATTTCTCCGCAGAAAAATAAGCCAGCCTTTTTCTTTGAAGCCATTGTCTTTGGTTCAATCTCTTTAACAGAGACGCCACCTCCAGTGACGAATGCTTTTTCAAGGGATTGCGTACCACTAACTGTCATTGTGAAATTGACGAGTAGTTTAGCTAAATTGCGGATTTTTTCCTGTGATAATTCAGTACCTGTCAGTTGTACATCGATGTCTGCACGTTCACATAAAAATAGAAGCCAGCTTTCAGGTGCAATTCCTTTCCAAACATTTTTCACCGCTTTTTTGGGATCTTCTTTAATGAGTCTGTTTAAATATTGCAGACACGTCTCCTCATTATAATCAACAAGAGTTTGAATACGCATTGTCACAGGCTCGTAACCTGTTTTCATTAATTCTTTCACGACAAATTGACTGCAACGTAAAACAGCAGGACCGCTTAATCCGAAATGAGTAAAGAGCATATCCATTTGATGTGTTACGAGCACCTTGCCCTTTTTGTTTAAAACAGAGACAGCGACATCTCTTAGGGCAAGTCCCTGTAGCTCACGAGCTTGAATAAAATCCTCTTTTGATAGAACAGGAACCTCAGTAGGGAAAAGTGTAGTAATTGTATGGCCAGCGCGCTCTGCCCATGGATAACCATCTCCTGTTGAGCCTGTTTGTGGAACAGCTTTCCCACCAACGGCAACGACTACTGCCTCACTACGAATTTCTGTACCATCTGTAAGGCGTACCCCGAGAATTTTCTCCTCATCCATTAGAAGCTTATTAACGGGTGTGTTTAAACGCACTTCAACATGTAGCCTCTGAAGCTGACGAATAAGTGCATCTACAACATCTTGCGCGCGGTTAGATACAGGAAACATACGGCCATGATCCTCTTCTTTTAATGCCACACCAAGTCCTTCAAAAAATGTGATAATATCTTCGTTATTGTAAACCGTGAATGGGCTGTAAAGAAAACGACCGTTTCCAGGTATGTGCTTAACTATTTCTTCAACAGGCAAACGATTTGTGACATTACAGCGACCACCGCCTGAAATGGCCAATTTTTTGCCGAGCTTTGTCCCTTTTTCGAGTAATAATACTTTCTTTTTATGCTCTCCAGCAGCGATAGCAGCCATTAAACCGGATGGGCCACCACCGATAACGATAACATCGTACATATATTTAAACTCACTTTCTTTTCAAATTAGGAATCTTTCCTATTATACATGAAGTCTATATAGGGGGGCTTCTTTCACATTGAAAATAAAACAAAAGTATTTTATAATTCCTTATCTTCTACTTTAAGTAGCTCGTCACCATAACGTTGGGAATGACATGTGATAAAACTTTTGCTATGTATATAAGTTGATTGGAGTGGAGACTGGGCGACTCCTTGGGGATCAGCGATATAGAGGAACGAAGGCTAAAAGCATCACGTCCTGTGATAACGCCTTCGTGACCAACATCCTGTTGGCCCGAGACCCTGGAGCGACATCGCGAGTGAAGCGGCTCATCGGACGCCCCCAGGAAAGCGCCCAGTCGGAACGGAAATCAACCCCACATTATGGTGAAGAGATCACATGTGTAAAGTTTTGAAGGGGAATTTAGGTATTTTCGAGAGATAAAGTGCTCGTTGGTTGAACGAATAATCGGTGTAGAATAACCTCACTGATGAAAGTTTTGCTTTATCTGTATTGTCTGTATGAAATGAATGTCTTTTCATGCTATTATGGTAAAGGTTATGCACTAAATTATGAGGTGAAAAATAGAATGTGCGGATTTATAGGCTATATTAATGGAACAAATGTGATCGATCATCATCAAACGATCGAAAATATGATGAATACAATTATTCACCGTGGACCAGACAGCGGCGGGATTCACAGTGATGATAAAGTAACGTTAGGATTCCGTCGATTAAGTATTATCGACTTATCTGACGTGGCAAATCAGCCGTTATACAGTGCGGATGGTAACATCGTTCTCGTATTTAATGGAGAAATCTTCAACTTCCAAGAGCTACGTGCTGATTTGATTGAAAAAGGTCATAACTTTAAAACACACTCTGATAGTGAAGTAATTATTTATGGTTATGTTGAATACGGAGTAGAATTTGTCAAAAAGCTTCGCGGAATGTTCGCATTCTGTATTTGGGATAAAAAGAATGATTTGCAATTCATCGCTCGTGATGGCTTTGGTATTAAGCCACTGTATTATACAGAAAACACAACAGATGGTACTTTTATTTTCGGTTCAGAAATTAAATCATTTTTACCACACCCATCATTTATTAAAGAATTAAATAAAAATGCGCTACGTCCTTATTTGACGTTCCAATATTCTTCAATGGACGAAACGTTCTTTAAAGGTGTGTACAAATTACAACCAGCACACTATATGCTTATTAAAAATGGGCAAAAGCAGATTGTGCAGTATTGGGATAAAAAATTCCATGCAAAAGAAGCTCCAATTGAAAAATATGTAGAAGACATTCGTACGACAGTAAGAGAATCAGTAGATGCGCATCAAATAAGTGATGTAAAGGTTGGTTCTTTCTTATCAGGTGGTATTGATTCAAGTTATATTACTTCATTATTACGCCCTGATAAATCCTTCTCAGTCGGTTTCTCTGACTACGAGGATATGTTTAATGAAACAAATTTAGCAAAAGATTTATCTGATACATTAAATATTCAAAATGAGCGTAAATATATTTCAGCAGATGAGTGTTTTGAAGCACTACCAAAAATTCAGTGGCATATGGACGAGCCACAATCGAATCCGTCTTCTGTACCACTTTATTTCCTTTCGGAATTAGCGTCGAAGGATGTAACAGTAGTACTTTCAGGTGAAGGTGCGGATGAAATCTTTGGTGGTTACTCATGGTACCAAAACTCTGGCAAAATGCAAAAGTATGAGAAAGTTCCATTTGGTATTCGTAAAGCGTTACGTGGCTTAGCAGAGGCGTTACCTAAAAATCAATATACACACTTCCTTGTTAAAGGTGGTCAAACCGTAGAAGAACGCTTCATTGGGGAAGCGGTTGTATGGGACGAAGAAGATGCATTAAATGTATTGAAACCAGACTATAAAAATGGTCCATCTGTAAAATCGATTACAAAACGTATTTACGATGAGGTTCCAGGTGATGATGATGTTACTAAAATGCAGTATCTTGATTTAAATCTTTGGATGCCAGGCGATATTTTATTAAAAGCAGATAAAATGAGTATGGCTCATTCTATTGAATTACGTGTACCATTTTTAGATAAAGAAGTGATGGAATTAGCGAAAAACATTCCATCAAAATATCGTGTAAATGACATTGATACGAAATACGTTCTTCGTCAAGCTGCACATCAGGAATTACCTGAAGAATGGGCAAAACGTCCAAAGCTTGGCTTCCCAGTGCCAATTCGTCACTGGTTACGTGAAGAAAAGTATTATACGATGGTAAAAGAAATGTTTACAACTGACTTTGCCAATGAATTCTTTGATACAAAACAATTAGTAGGCTATCTAGATGAGCACTATGAAGAAAAAGCAAATCGTGGACGTTATATTTGGACAGCCTATGTGTTCCTAGTATGGTATAAACAATTTTTCGTAGATATGTAATAAAGAAGTAGCTTTAATCGGTGGGGGTTTTCTTAATCTCCACCGATTATTTTGAGACTTCTACTTTCCGTAGGGAGGACACAGTCTCTATTTTTTTATGGAGCTTCAAGAACTTTTTAATGTATTTCTGCGTCTGTATACCTATAAATATGTTAAGATTACAATTGGTTTACTTATTTAATATTTTGCGATGATGTGCTTTCTTGTTGTTTTGCTGAATTTTGTTGGCGGTAGTATTATGGTTTGAACAGTAAAAGAAAGCTATTTTTTAACTTCTTTCAGAGAGTGTTTAAACATCCGCTGAAATAGAGGAACTTAGTCTAAGAACGCCACGTCCTGTGGTAACGACTGAGTAACCAACATCTTGCCGCTTCGCTTTCGCACAGATAAAACACGTTGCTGACTCTACGTTAGCACTGTGCTACACAAAAAAACATCTGGCGCTGACGTTTCGCTTTCGCGAAAAAACATCTGCAGGTCTAAGCACAAAGCCGATTCCGGACGCAATTTTGCCGAGGCATAATTGATATGACAGCGTTTAAAACAATCCTGTGAAAGTGCTCGGGTAGAGGAAGAAATCTCTCAGGTACTCAGTAAAAGTACTAGAGAAACAGAAAGAACTGCTCAAGAAGCAGGTTAAACCTCGAATGTTTTGAAAAACGACTGCTCTGCTTGTACTAAAACAAGAACCTTTAACAGCAAATATTTCATAAGTGTTAAAGTAATGAAAATATTGATTTTACGATGAATGGATGGGTACGATGTCCAATTTAATGAAAGGTACCGCGATATTAACAATGGGAATGTTTTTATCGAAGGTGCTCGGATTAATTTATATTTTTCCGTTTTATGCGATTGTAGGTGAGGAAAATGTTGCCCTCTATCAATATGCATATATTCCCTACTCGATTATGCTAGCAGTAGCCATCTCAGGTGCGCCAATTGCTGTATCCAAGTTTGTTTCTAAATACAATGCAATGGGTGATTATCAATCAGGCCGCAAACTTATGAAATCAGGCATACTTATAATGCTGTGTACGGGGTTAGCGGCGTTTATTTTCCTTTTTGCGCTAGCTACGCCAATAGCGGGGCTTGTTATTAAAAGTGATGATCAGGCATTTACGGTAGAGCAAATAGCTTCGGTTATTCGTTGGGTTAGCTTTGCGTTAATTGTCGTGCCATTTATGAGTCTCTGGCGTGGATTTTTCCAAGGCTATGACAAAATGGAGCCTACAGCGATTTCTCAGTTAGTTGAGCAAATTGTTCGTATTGTTGTGTTATTGGGTGGTTCATTCTTAGTTGTAGTAGTTTTCAAAGGGAAACCAGAAACAGCTGTTTCCTTTGCAGTATTTGCTGCCTTTATTGGGGCAATTGGTGGGTTGCTAGTACTTTATTATTATTGGAAGAAATATCAACCTGAATTTGATTTACTACGCAGTCAAAGTGTGACGTCTACACAGCTACCAATGTCCAACATATATAAAGAAGTAATTACGTATTCAATTCCAATGGTATTTGTAGGCGTAGCCAATCCGTTGTTCCAATTAGTAGATATGCTAACATTTAATGGAGCTATGATATCTATAGGCTTAGCGGAAGTAACGGATAAGTATTTATCAATGATTAACTTTACAACACAGAAGGTTGTCATTATCCCAGTAATGTTAGCTACAGGTTTTTCGTCGGCACTAGTACCGACGATTACAAAGTACTTTACGCAAGGTGAATATTTATCGCTACGACATGCAATGGATAAAACATATCAAATATTAATTTTTATTACATTGCCTGCGGTAGTTGGAATTTCATTATTATCGAATGAAATTTACTTTATGCTCTATACTGAAAGCGAGATGGGGGCTATGATTTTAGCCCATTATGCACCTGTTGCTATTTTATTTGCATTATTCCAAGTGACAGCAGCTCTTTTACAGGGCATTGACTTCCAAAAGTGGATTGTCCTAAGCTTATTAACTGGAATTTTAGTCAAGCTTGCAATTAACATTCCTTTAATTCGTTGGATGGAGGCAGATGGCGCACTTCTTGCTACAGCTATTGGCTATAGTGTTTCAATTATCATTAATATGCTTGTGCTACGAAAAACACTGAACTACAAATCAGAAATGGTTATTCGTCGTGTCATGCTCATTTCTCTTTTGACAGCGGCAATGGCGGTAAGTGTCCTAATCGTTCATAAACTTTTAGTGTTATTAATGGGACCAGTAAGTGGTAAATTCTCTGCATTAGTTTATTCTGTTATTTGTGCTGGAGTCGGTGTAGCGGTATATGGCTATTTGTCTTTACGCCTAGGCTTAGCACAAAAGCTTCTCGGTGAACGATTGACAAGAATTACGAACAAACTGGGAATTAAATAGGAGGTACTAATGCGTTTAGATAAATTACTGTCGAATATGGGTTACGGGTCACGCAAGGAAGTTAAGCAGCTTCTAAAGCAAAAAGCAGTGACAGTAGATGGCGCATATGCGAAGGATGCAGCATTACATGTTGATCCTGACAAGCAGGAGATCTCCGTATTTGGTGAACGTGTGAACTATACAGAATTTGTATACTTTATGATGAATAAGCCTCCTGGAGTTATTTCTGCAACGGAAGATTTACGAGATGAAACCGTCATCGATTTGTTAGATCCTTTACATCAACATTTCCAACCATTCCCTGTAGGTCGCCTAGATAAAGATACAGAGGGATTATTGTTGATAACAAATGATGGCATATTAGCACATAATTTATTGTCTCCTAAGAAACATGTGCCGAAGATTTACTATGCACAAATAGAAGGAATTGTGACAGAGGAAGATTGTGAGAAATTTGCTCAAGGTGTTGAGTTAGACGATGGTTATGTAACAAAGCCAGGAGAGCTCATCATATTAAAATCTGCTCAGCAATCAGAAATTGAGTTAACGATTCAAGAAGGTAAGTTTCATCAGGTGAAGCGTATGTTTGAGGCTGTTGGTAAACGTGTAACGTATTTAAAACGCCTATCTATGGGTAGCCTAAAGCTAGATGACAGTTTAGAATTGGGAGAATATCGAGAATTAACGGCTGAAGAGCTTGCCTGCATACAAAATAGGGATTAAAGAGTTCCTCGATACTAACGATGATTAGTATCGAGGCATTTTTTATATACATACTTATACCAATAATTGTATAATTGGTATAACTTTTGGTGAAAAGCCATTTAGTCTATCGTACTCATAAATCTCTAAATGTTTCAGAAAATATGATGGTGAAAATAAGTAGAGGACAAGTTAATGAAAAACCTAAGAATTAAATTATTAATATCTTTAATTGCCTTTGCATTAATACTCGTCGCTGTAATCTCTTATGTGAATAGGCAAATACTTACTGAGGATATAAAAAAACAAGAAGTCATGAATAGAACATTAATTGAAAATCATATTCTGACAGATATGCAATCTGTAGATAATGCACATTTTTATTTTGATAAAAATCTCTCTGACAAAATGGAAGGAGTACTACGAAAACTAATTGCTTATTATAAAGAAAATCCATATATAGCGAAGTGGGATTTACAGAAAATAAAAAGCGAAAATGGAATGGATGTGTACATACTCGACCAATCAAATACCGTAATTTATACAACTTTTGAAAAAGATAAAGGTTTAAATTTTTCTCAATGTTGCCACCGTTTTTCTACTTTACTAGACAAACGTCGAGCAAGTGGGCAATATTACACTGACGGTATAGATATTTCAACAACGACTGGGGGATATCGAAAATTTGGCTATTTAGCAACGCCTGACAAGAAATATTTATTCGAGGTAGGTATAGACTTACTTGAAGATCCTGTATTCCAAACTTTTAACTTCGCCAAGACTGCTGACTATCTAATTGATAAATATGATGATTTGTTAGAAGTACAAACGATAAATGCGGGAGGGGTTTTCTTTAATGATTCTAAATCTCGTGATATCACTGTAAATGATCAATCGAAAATGTTTAAAGAGCATTTTGAGCTAGCCAGAAAAACGATGAAGCCAACGGAATATCAAAAGGAGTTTAAAAATGGTTATATTGAAAGGCACCGTTTTTTACCATACGAAGCTGAAGCGGTTCGAGGAGAATCCTCTAAAAGAGTGGTATATGTGAAATATGGTAATTTCACAGAAATAAGAGCGCTAACTAAAAATACAAAGCAGTTTCGAGTTTTGCTTGGTATTGCCTTAGTAACTTCTTTCATCATGTTATTAGTCATCAACAAACTCCTTTCCAAAACGATTCATCTTGCAACATATGATCCTTTAACAAATGTTTATAATCGTGCTACCTATATTAGAAAAATGGATAAGTTATTAAGACAAAGGAAGACGAATCAACCTGGTTTATTACTGTTAGATTTAGATAATTTTAAACAAGTAAATGATCAGTATGGACATGTTGAAGGTGATAAAATTCTGATTGAAACAGCAAGAACTTTAATACAAGAAGTAGGAAAAAATGGATTTGTCGTAAGATTTGGTGGAGATGAATTTGCAATTGTTTTATATGATACGAAGGATGAACATATGGAAAAATTAGCGAATTCTATTTTAGAGAAAATTCATCACTTGAAGTATGAGGATAAAGTTTCTATTGATAGATGGTCTGTACTTTCAGTCAGTATGGGTGGTGCTATTTGCATTCATCCAGATGAGTCAGAAAGAAGTTTATTTGAGCGTGCAGATAAGGCGTTGTATCAATCGAAAAATGCTGGTAAAGACCAATACACCAGTTATGTAGAGGCTCCTGCTAATGAAGAAAGCTAAAACCACTTCAAATTTTTAAGGATAAAACTATATGCTCGCTCCATTTCTATCTGTGAGTCCAAGCAAGAAGTTAAAGCCTCCGGAGGCAATTATGCCGAGGCATAATTGATATGCTTGAGATTTGCTTATAGAAATGGAGCGATTTTTTGTCTGAAGTTAAATCCCGTAAAAGCCTTATTATTCATTTTATTGGGCTACGCTTTCGCGCAAAAACATCTGCTTGGGCCCTAGCGGCTCATCGGACGACCCCAGGAAAGCGCAGTCGGAAGGGAAATCAACCACACGTTATGGTGATGAGCACTTTATTCCTGTTGCGGCTTAAACTTTGATCTATAAAATATACAACTGCATAAAACTAGAACAGCTATGACCGGAAACATTGCGTTCATATAATGTGTTAGCAACCACCCACCAATAATTGGTCCAATAAAGCCCCCTAAATTTTTAAATTGAGCTGCTCCTAAATAGGTTCCCTTTTGTGTATCGGGCGCAATTTCATCAATCATGACATTCATAGTCGGAAAGGCAAAAATTTCACCAATCGTGAATATAATCATAGCAATAATATATAACGGATAGTTATTTGAGAAGCCGAATAATAAAAGACCAAACGCGAAAAACAGAATCCCTACTAATAGAGTAGCTGTCGATGAAAAACGTTCTGAAAGTATACTGATTGGTAATTGTAGTAATAACACAACTGCTGCATTTAGCGAGATAAGTAGAGAATATAGCTTGGTACCATCTTCAATTTTAAGTTCAATGATTTGTGGCAATGTTGAATCAAATTGAGAGTAGCCAATATTTATTAAAATTGCCCCAAAAATAAAGCTTAGTAGTACACGATTTGTTAATAGAATCGTAAAGGTTTGCAGTATTTTAGTTGGTGTTGAAGCTTTTGGTTGTTGCATTTCATAGCGATTTAAAACGAAAAATAAAAATACGGCGTAAATAATATACATAGTCCCTGTCAGCATGAATGGAATACTTGGGCTGGACAATTGAGAAATATAAACACCAATAATAGGACCGATAACAGCGGCGATGTTAATGGCTGTGTAACGAAACGAAAATAATCTTTTTCGTTTGTCAGCAGGAGTAAAATCAATCATTAATGCCTGTGTTGAGGGTTCGAAGAAGGAGCGACATAAGCCATTAAGGGCGTTCAATGCAACAAAGAACCAAATCGTTTGTGCTGTTGCAAAGCCAAAGAACACAATGCTCCAAACTATAATGGTAAGCAAAATGACGTTTTTTCTACCAAATCGGTCAGTTAAATAACCACCAAAGAACCCTCCTACAGTGGAGATTAACGGTGCAATACCAATTGTCAAACCTATCTGTAAAGGGGATGCTTCAATCTCATTATGTAAGTAAATTGCTAAAAAGGGCATCGCCATAAAACTTGCAATACGTGTGAAAATGGTTCCCCCTAAAATAATCCAAACTAGCGGATGAAACAATTTGGAAAGTTTCATAGAATCCTCCTCTCAAAATGTAGAATGTTTCGATTTTAACGGATTGTTAATCAATTGTAAATAGTCAAAAAACATTTGAAAGTAACGCTGAGAAAACGAATGTTATAAAAATACATGAACTGTTAGCAAATAAAGGGTTTTGCATAAATAAGGTTCATCACCATAACGTGTTGTTGATTTCCGTTCCGACTAGGCGCTTTGTTGCTGTCGCTACGCTTTCGCACAGAGCAAAGCTTCCTGGGGGCGTCCGATGAGCCGCTTGGGGCAACAGATGTTTTTTGCGCGAAAGCGTAGTGCAACGTAGCGGCAGCCAGGATGTTGGTCACGAAGGTGTTATCACAGGATGTGATGATTTTAGCCTTCGTTCCTCTATCGCTGATCCCCAAGGAGTCGCCCAGTCGGAACGAAGATCAACTTATATACATGGCATACTTTTAAAATAATGTTATCCTCAATTTTTGATGATGAATACCATAAATAATGAATTTCATGATTAGTGGAAATAAAAGTAATCGCAATCTTTTGAGAGGTAATTTACTTGGAAGTTTGAGAAATTGTGAGGAATCAAAAAATAGTAGAAAACAAAAAAAGAATGACCACGACGAAAGGTCATTCTTTTCCCATACAAAATGCTTTACGTGTTACACGTAAAAACTAAGACGTCAATTTTACTTTTTTCTTCGTCGTTGTCCATTTGCCTCGACTTGGACTCATCACCAAATCGTTAAAGGCTAACACGTTCAAATCTCTTTGAACGGTGCGAGGAGTGATACTAAACTCTTCGACTAAATCCTGTGTAGACACGGTTCCTTTGTCTAAAATAAACATGTACACGTCTTTAATACGATTAAGCATTCGATCAGTAGTTGGTTTCATAAATGAACCACTCCTTCATCTTAATTCTCTTGGCAAAGACTAGCGGACGACAATATGTGCGGAGTGCACTTAGGCTTATAAGTAGCTGCCTTAGACATCCCCTTTTCTAATTTTATATTCAGAAAAATTATTCTGATAACTTCATTATATAGAAAAGCTAGTCAATTTTCTAGTGAATGCAAGGGAAATTTACAATTAAGACATAAAATTTTCACTGTATTTTGTGGGAATAAGTGAAATACGTGCTATATGTGGTAGTGTTCAAAGTAAGATTTAGAAAAGTTGTCAGGAAGATGATTGTAATTTATGTTGTAAAGAGTAGAATAATGTTAATACATTGAAGGAGGTACATCGTATGGATTGGTTACAAGCTGCAAAGGAAAGGCAAGATGAATTGATACAAGAGTTACAGGAGCTTGTGCAAATTAATAGTGTTCTCGATGAAAATACGATCACTACTGAAGTACCTTTTGGTGATGGTCCACTAAAGGCTCTTGAATGGTTATTAGCAAAGGGCCAAGCTGAAGGACTGCAAACTAAAAATATTGATAATTATGCAGGTCACATACAGATGGGTGAAGGCGATGATTTATTAGGTATTTTATGTCATGTTGACGTAGTACCAGTTGGTGATGAAACAGATTGGACATACCCACCCTTTAGCGGCACTGTAGCAGATGGCAAGCTATTTGCTCGTGGCGCAATAGATGATAAAGGCCCAACAATTGCGGCATGGATGGCCATGAAACTTGTCAAAGATGCAGGCATTGAGCTTAATAAAAGAATACGTATGATTATTGGAACGGATGAAGAAACAGGCTTCCGCTGTGTCGACCACTATTTTAAACATGAGGAAATGCCGACGATTGGATTTGCACCAGATGCGGATTTCCCGCTCATCAATGCTGAAAAAGGCATTGCAGAGCTAGTGTTCTCTCAAAATAAAACAGGCGATGCTTCGAAAGAACAGCTATTACTATTTAATGCTGGAAAGCGACCAAATATGGTACCTGATTTTGCAAAAGCAACAGTACAGTTTGTTTCCCCACAGTTCGAACAGAATTTTCACACATTTTTAAGCAAAAATCAGCTAGAAGGCTCTTTATTAATCGAGGGTTCTCGCTATATAATAACTATCAAAGGTAAGGCAGCCCATGCAATGGAGCCGGAAAAAGGTGTCAATGCAGCTGTTTATCTTACAGCATTTTTACAACAAGAGTTGACGACAGAGGCAAGTAAACAATTTGTCGACTTTACCGCAGATGTTTTTTATCAAGATCATTATGGCAACAAGCTTGATTTACAATTTGAGGACGAAATGTCTGGTAAAACTACATTGAATCCAGGCATTGTAACTTATGATGTGGCTAAAGGTGGCAGCATGGTAATTAGCATGCGCTATTCTGTCACATATCCTTTTGATGAAAAAATCACGGAAGCACAACGCTTAGCTGTGGCAAAAGGATTTTCATTGGATATTCAAGATGACTCAAAGCCTCATTATGTAAGCGAGGACGATGCATTTATCCAAACTTTAGCAGATATTTATAGACGTCAAACTGGAGATTATGAAACGCCTTTACTTTCTACAGGTGGTGGTACGTATGCACGTGTGATGAAAAAAGGTGTGGCATTTGGCATGCTGTTCCCGGGTGAACCTGACGTAGCGCATCGTGCGGATGAGTTTGTCGTTATTGAAAATCTCATAAAAGCAACAGCTATTTATGCTGAAGCAATTGTTGAACTTGCAGGAAACAAATAAATTAGATATGAAAAGGATGAACGAAACATGGCATATTCATTATGGAATGATCAAATCGTTGAAGAAGGATCAATTGCAATATCTCAAGAAGACAGAGGTTACCAATTTGGTGACGGTATTTATGAAGTAATTAAAGTTTATAACGGAAACATGTTCACAGCACAAGAACACATTGATCGTTTCTATGCGAGTGCCGAAAAAATTCGTCTTGTCATTCCTTATACTAAAGACGTATTACACAAATTATTACATGAACTTATCGAAAAAAATAATTTGGAAACGGGTCATGTTTACTTCCAAATTACACGTGGTACAACTTCGCGCAACCATATTTTCCCTGATGCAAGTGTTCCAGCTGTATTAACAGGGAATGTTAAAGCTGGCGAGCGTTCATATGAAAACTTTGAAAAAGGTGTTAAGGCTACCTTCGTAGAGGATATTCGCTGGTTACGTTGTGACATTAAATCATTAAATTTATTAGGTGCTGTATTGGCAAAACAGGAAGCATCTGAAAAAGGCTGCTACGAAGCTATTTTACATCGTGGTGACATCGTAACTGAATGTTCATCAGCAAATGTTTACGGCATTAAAGATGGTAAGCTTTATACACACCCTGCAAATAACTTCATTTTAAACGGAATTACACGCCAAGTTATTTTGAAATGTGCTGAGGAAATTAATTTACCAGTTATTGAAGAACCAATGACGAAGGCTGATGTATTAACAATGGATGAGGTAATTGTGTCATCTGTATCTTCTGAAGTAACACCTGTTATCGATGTTGATGGAAACAAAATTGGTGCTGGAGTTCCGGGTGAATGGACTCGTAAATTACAGCAAGTATTCGAAGCGAAATTACCCCTTTCTATTAATACGAAATAAATAAATCATTTAGAGAACTACCTTGAATTTGGGTAGTTCTCTTTTTCTATAGAGCAAATTATGGATGTTTTATCCTGAAACGTCATGTAAAATAAATAAGATGACTACAAAATAATTACTATCGGAATTTAAAGTAAAAGAGCATATGTCGATGTAATGAATGCAAATGTCTATTTATCTTCATTAAGTAATGGTATTTGTGGCGAAAGCAAAGCAACAACTGTTTTCTGTGCGAAAGCGAAGCGGCAGCAACAAATGTTTTATGTCTGTGCGAAAGCGAAGCGGCAGCAACAACTGTTTTATGTCTGTGCGAAAGCGAAGCGGCAGCAACAACTGTTTTCTGTGCGAAAGCGAAGCGACAGCAACAAATGTTTTATGTCTGTGCGAAAGCGAAGCGGCAGCAACAACAACTACAATTACGCCAAGGAGAAAATTGATACTTCGGTTTGCTTTCCAAGCAGTAGTGGGGAAATTAGCAAATTAGATATAGAGTGAGTAAGATTGGAGTGACCTTAACATGGCACAATTGGTGAAATTACAAGATTATATTTCACGCTATCAAATTGATTTAGCGAGATATCCGACACAATTTGTACGCTTAAAGAAAAGTCAATGGGAGCGTGTTAAGCGACAGTGGGAGCTAGGAGAAGAAATTAGTGAATGGCAACATACCGACGACGATTCAGAAAATGATTCCTTCGCAGAAAAAGAGAGATTCTCTTTATTTAAAAAAATATTTGCAGGTCGTCAGAAGGAAGAAAATGAGGACGTTGAACAGATAGAAATATCGAATGAACTAGTGAGTGATGAAGATATTATACCAGAAGAAGAAACGACTTTAATTTTTGAACCAAAAATTGTCTATGCACCACAATCTATTCATGAATTAAAACGAATGTTTATCGATCAATTTTTCCATTTCCAAATGAAATGGGCAAGTTCAACATTACGTGAAAAATCGTATGTAGACCCTCGTTTTATGCGTGACCCCTTGTTGCGAAATTTATTACAAAAATTACCAGATAATTATTTACTTTTTTACTATCCTATTTTGCAAATTAGAAAAGCACCCATAGAACTTGATGTCGTACTAATGTCACCGACAGAATGTATTTGTATAACAGTGCTAGAAGCAGAAAATCAAGCCGTTTATGTGGGAGGTAGTGAGCGATTCTGGATTAAAAAAGTAGGGACGAAGGATTCAAAAGTCCTTAATCCAATGATAAGTTTAAATCGCATGGAGTCTGTATTAACTCAATTATTTATGCAGGAAAATATAAGTATGCCGATTCGCAAGGTTATTTTAACACAGAATGGCTATTTCGATTATCCAGGGTCACCTTACGGAATTCAATTTGTTGATCGTCGAAATTATGGGGAGTGGATGGAGCATTTAAAGAAAGTATCCTCTCCTATGAAGCATATGCAAATTCGTGCTTCTCAAACAATTTTAAACAACGTACAAACAACATCCTTTAATCGAGATATTTGGAAGCAATCTTCTCAGCCAGCAGGAGACTAATGAATGCAAGTGTTATTTATTGTAAATGAAGCAGCAGGGCACGGCAAAGGTAAGAAAGTTTGGCATCAACTTCAACAGCATTTAACAATGAACTATGAAGTCGCCTATACAGAATATGAGGGGCATGGACAGGAACTTGCAAGAAATTGGGCGCAAGATGCTCAAACAAAAAAATTAATTGTTATTGTTGGCGGTGACGGCACAATACATGAGGTTGTTAGTGGCGTTGTACATAATAAATTTATAGTTATTGGTGTAGTTCGTGCTGGATCTGGCAATGATTTCGCACGATACTTTACTACATTTCAAAATGCTAATCAAATTGAAAGCTATATACAAAGAGAAATGGCTAACCTTCCAATGAATGTTGGTGTCGTTCAATTTGGAGATCAGCAGCACGAAATATTTGTCAATAATGCTGGTGTGGGCTTTGATGCATTTGTCACAAAGCGTATTAATAAATCCCGTTTAAAGTTTTATCTCAATAAAATAGGGCTCGGTAAGCTATCCTATGCTGCGGCTGTTGTAAGAGGGCTATTTAGCTTTAGATGCTTTGATGTAACTATTCGTACAAACAATCAAGAATGGCAATTTAAGCAGGCATGGTTTGTTGCGATGAGCAATCAACCTTATTTCGGAGGGGGGATGAAAATTTCCCCATCTTCTAAACCTGATGATGGACAAGTCGAAATAACAATCGTTCACGGTATTTCACGACTTAAATTGCTACTAGTTTTTGTCACGGTGTTTTTTGAAAAGCATACAAAATTTAAAGAGATTACTTTTTTACAAGGCAATCAATTTAATATTTTCGTGCACGCAAATAACGTTGATGCTCATACGGATGGTAATTATATCGGAGAAATTAAAGAGGGAATGTGGATTCATTGTACAGTGCAACGTGAGGCTTGGCAGGTTATATCAAAAAGTCAGTGAAAAAATGGAATTTCGCAATAATTTCATGCGAATTTTATGGTAATACGTTATACTATAAAAAATTAATAATTTCACGAGAAAGAAATGAGGAAAAAAATTGAGATTAAGAAATAAGCCTTGGGCGGAGGAAATGATTACGAATCATCCAGAGGTGATTGTTCCAAATCCTGAAGACTTTAAAGGGAATTGGCAGGCTGTTTTCGGAAATGACAACCCATTACATATTGAAGTAGGTACTGGGAAAGGTCAATTTGTCACAGGTATGGCCTTACAAAATCCGGATATAAATTATATTGGCATCGAGCTTTATGACAGTGTAATTGTTTGTGCATTAGAAAAAATTTTAGAGGCTAAATCTCCAGCGAATTTACGATTATTAAAAGTAAATGGCGCAGATTTATATAAATATTTTGGGAAAAATGATGTAGAGCGTGTGTATCTGAATTTCTCAGATCCTTGGCCGAAAACGCGCCATGCTAAGCGACGTTTAATGCACGGGGATTTTTTGAAATTATATGAGTCGATTTTAGTGGATGAGGGGGAAATCCATTTTAAAACGGACAACCGTGGTTTGTTTGAGTATTCATTAATGAGTATGTCTGAATATGGTATGTTACTTAAGTATGTATCACTCGACCTACATGCGAATATGCCTGAGGATAATGTTATGACTGAATATGAGCAGAAATTTTCTGCTAAAGGACAGCCAATTTATCGTCTAGAATCGCAATTCTTTACTAAATAGGGGGAGTATGGATGGATGAGTTAAAGTTTCACAAAATGTCATTATCATGGCTAAACGGGGGTGTCACTTGCCTTGATGGCGGTGCAATGTTTGGTGTTGTACCAAAACCACTTTGGTCACGCAAATATCCAGTCAACGAAAAAAATCAAATCGAGTTACCAACTGAACCAATATTAATTCAGTATGAAGGTAAAAACTATATTGTTGATACAGGCGTTGGCTTTAACAAATTAAATGAAAAACAGCTACGTAACTTTGGGGTTACTGAGGAATCAACATTAGCGGCTAGCTTACAGGAGCTAGGATTAACAACAGCTGATATTGATGTAGTATTAATGACGCATTTACATTTTGACCATGCTGGCGGTCTAACGCAATGGGAAGATGATGTACTTGTACCAACATTTCCGAATGCAAAAATCTTTGTAACGAAAATCGAGTGGGATGAAATGCGTGAGCCAAATATTCGCTCGAAAAATACGTATTGGAAAGAAAACTGGGAGCCAGTTCAGCACTTAATTGAAACGTATGAAGGTACGTTAGAAGTAGCTCCTGGGATTGAAATGATCCATACGGGTGGTCATAGTGATGGACATGCCATTATAAAATTGACTCAAAATGGCGAGGTATTATTGCATATGGCGGATATTATGCCGACACATGCACATCAAAATCCATTATGGGTTTTAGCGTATGACGATTATCCAATGACGAGTGTCTATGCGAAGGAACGTATAATGAAAGAAGCACTTGCGAATGGCTACGGCTTTATCTTCTACCATGATGCGTATTACCGCATGATTAAATGGGATGAAACAGGTAAAGAAATTGTAGATAAGTTAGAACGTAGCAGACAAGCTGTTATTACATTCTAATTAATAGAACGTGTGAACCTTATGTGTTCGCACGTTTTTTATTATGTTTTCATATATAAAAGCAATTGTTGCTGTCGCACAGGTAAAACATTGCTGAAATTTTGTTTTATTACTATAAATTAGAGTGACAAGTCGTAAGATACATTCTATGTGAAAAGGTTGATTGGAGTGGAGGCTGGGCGACTCCTTGGGGATCAGCGTCACAGATGAGACCCTGGAGCGAGCAACGCGAGTGAAGCGGCTCATCGGACGCCCCCAGGAAGCTTTGCTCTGTGCGAAAGCGAAGCGTCAGCAACAAAGCGCCAAGCCGGAACGGAAATCAACCAGACCTTATGGTGAAGAGCTTAATTATCTTTACCCCATTTTTTTGACACTTTTTTCGTGAACATCTTGGAAAGTATGATACACTAAAATCTATACTAAAACACAAAAGAGAGTTGAAATATACATGGCAACTGAACAACCATTTTTACCAGTATTACTAGGATCAGATATGAATGCATATGGTATGGCACGTGCATTTTATGAGGCATATGGTATTAAACCACTTGTATTAGGACGTTCACATTTAACGGCAACGCAAGATAGTCATATCATAAATTTCGAAGAGATTGATCGCTTAAATGAACAGGATG
The DNA here is from genome assembly GCF_056394365.1 of Lysinibacillus sp. 10T31. Classification (NCBI taxonomy): domain Bacteria; kingdom Bacillati; phylum Bacillota; class Bacilli; order Caryophanales; family Bacillaceae; genus Lysinibacillus; species Lysinibacillus sp. 10T31. Next base: position 1,206 of record NZ_JBFTHS010000030.1, on the reverse strand, counting down.
TATTTGCACCTGCACTTGCAAAGGTCGCAAAAAAATATTCTGATAAAAAACTACTGTTGTTAGCTTGTGGAGATGATTATGCAAAGCTTATTATCAAAAATAAGCCAGCATTGCAGGAGCATTTTACAGTACCATACATTGATGAATCACTTATGGATGAAATTTTATTAAAAGAAAATTTCTATAAAATGTGTGATAAGTACGATTTTAAATATCCAGGTACGACGACTGTAACAGCAGACAATTACGAAAACTTTACACCACCATTTGAGTACCCAATTATTTTAAAGGCATCTAACTCTGTGGAATACTGGGCATGTAAATTCCCAGGTAAGAAAAAAGTTTTCGTTGCACATGATGAAGCGGAAAAAACAGCTATTTTAAAAGCAATCTATAGCTCAACTTATCAGGATACAATGATTATTCAAGAATTCATTCCAGGTGATGATTCGTACATGCGTGTATTAAATGCGTATGTAGGGAAAGATGGCAAAGTGAAGCTAATGTGTCTAGGAAACCCAATCTTAGAAGAGCATTCACCTGAAGGAATCGGTAGTTATGCAGCGATTGTTACAACATACGATAAAGAATTAATGGATCAAGTACGTTTCTTCTTAGAGGACATCGGTTATACAGGCTTTGCTAACTTCGATATGAAATACGATATGCGTGACAAACAGTATAAGTTGTTTGAAATTAACTTACGTAATGGTCGTTCTAGTTATTATGTAACAGCAAGTGGTCATAATTTAATGAAATATGTAGCTGATGACCATATGTTAAATATTGAACAGGAAGTAACTTATGTTCAGGACAAGCATTTATGGATGATCATTCCTAAGGGCGTTCTTTTCAAATATGCATCAAATGAAAAGCTTAAGCTAGAGGCGAAAAAATTAATTCGTGAAGGGAAATATACAAACTCTCTTTACTTTAATCAAGATATGAATGCGAAGCGTTGGGTGAAACTAACGTTAAATAATTTAAATTATTATCGAAAATATAAAAAGTACTTCAACAATAAAGGATTGACTGAGTAAAACAAAGAAGCCATCTCAAATTAAAGTGTACCCTTTGTAAAGGACATTTTGAAAAAAAGCTAGGCGACTTTTTGAAGCTGCTGTCTGTATTTTGCAGGCGGCAGCTTTTTCAAGTTCCATTGCCCTCGATAATGGTTGTAATACATCATATAACTTTTCACTTCTC
>NZ_JBFTHS010000029.1:0-64817 GCF_056394365.1 Lysinibacillus sp. 10T31 | reverse complement strand
TATCTGCTATATGCACTGGATAGGGAGGGGTAATGGGATACCCCAATCTTGAGAACTGTTCAAAACAGAAATGGACTGCGAACGCATAGTTACTCAGGAATCCCACTGACATTAGTCAGCTTGTCCCTTTAGGGGTGGGAGTCTCAACAGATGAAAATATATCAAAGGTCAGTATCTCTAAATCAAATGGTTTCGGTAAAGTGAATTCTGATTTTTTTACAGTATATGAAGATAAAGATACTCTCGATATATTCAAGAATGCCATCTCAAGCGCTGTTAAGAGTGAAGGTAAAGCAGATATGGCTGAACCTGAATTCGATATAAAAGTCATTTATACAGACGGAAATAAGCAGTGTTATCATCTATGGCTAGGGGAAAAAGGACAAAAAAGTACCTTAATGAATGTTAATGATACACACACTATTTATTCCATCTCAGAAGAAATAACTAATCAGTTAATTGATTTAGTTAAATAATGTTTCATTCGAGACCTCTTTTGGGGTCTTTTCTTTTGTATTTCTAAACATTTCAACTGTTGAATAATTGGATTTTTGGCACGTCGAAATAAGCATTTGCACTACGCGCTTTTCAAATGCTAAATTCTTCCCTAATTCAAGCTAACGGAACCACTAGAGGTAGTTATCTAAAATAAAGCAACAATATATACGCAAACAGCCTTAATAAAAAATCAGCCTTAAGAATTTCGTCATAAATTTCCTACAGGAATATTCATAAATGCCTCCTATTATAATGTGTGGGGGGCGTTTTTTTATGAAAAAATTTGTCTTATTTTGTTTTATATGTGCGGCTGCATTCTTGTTTTATTATGCAAATAACACAACAACGGAAGAAACGCCAATAGAGCTACCTTCGTTGCATAGTAAAAATGCTTTGTTGCTGAATGAAAAAGGAGATGTATTATTCGAAAAAAATGCAGATGACATTATTTATCCTGCATCCTTAACGAAAATTATGACAGCGATTGTTGCCATTGAAATGACTACTGATCTGCAGAAGCAGACAATCGTTAAACCACGAACGATTTCTAAATTTACTGCTCAAAATGCTTCCATGGCGGGCTTTAAGGCAGGAGATTTTGTAACGATAGAGGATTTATTATATGGCACACTGCTTGCTTCTGGGGCGGATGCTACAGGAACACTTGCCGATACAATGGCAGGTAGTGAAGAAGCATTTGTGACATTAATGAATAATAAAGCGCATGAATTAGGGTTGAACGATACCCATTTTGTCAATGCCAGCGGATTACATGATCCCGCACATGTATCCAGTGTCCGTGATATCAGTAAGCTATTTAGTTATGCCATCAAAAATCCTACCTTTTATCAAATTTTAACTTCGAAAAGTTATATGACTCATGTCCCAAATGAATTAACGATAACAAGCTCACTTTTAGCGAAAATACCAGGTGAGGAAGGCGCAATATTGGGAGGAAAAACGGGCTACACACCTGAAGCTGGTCTTTGCTTAGCCTCTATTATTGAAAAAGATGGTAAACAATATATTTTCGTTACGACTAATGCGAGTGGGCAGGCTTGGACACCACCATTCCATATTGACGATGCTCTTACAGCGTACGATGCGCTATAGGAGGAAAAAATATGAAAAAATAATAACTTTTTAATCGTTTCAATCGTCTTATAAATAGGGTGCACTGCACAAGCACCCAAAAAAGGCGTCTTGGGAGCCTTTGAATAAAAGTTGGCAAAATAGCTAACCGATTTCATGCTTGTGGATAAAATCGATTATTTTCATTTAAGTGGGGGGGGTGTTACGCACCAATTAAATAATGCGTTTTCATCATCAATTGCCAACGCTACCATAAGGAAATTTTGATGAAGAAAAAGATGAAAGTCTTTTTGGATTAATTTAATAATATGCCGTTAATCCCATCTGCCAAAAACAGTTAATAAAGAAATTTTTATTCACAAAAACTAGTTGATTCCTACTATTTCCTGGAATAATCTATTATTCTATAATTAGAGTCGAATCCTATACTTTTATGGAGAAAACATATGAGAAAAGACATCTGTGATGAAAAGGGCGGTGTAGAACAATGAAAAAACTTTTACCCTATGCAATTATTTTGACATTTTTAATCAGTTTTATGTTTGTAGATAATGCTTCCGCAAAAGCGGAGAGTGCACCTGTTATTCAATCAGTAACTAAAGACTCAGCAGTTTATGTAGAACCTTCCGTAGAAAGTGCCGAAATCGGTCAAGTAACGAAAGGTAGTTATGTAACCGCTACACCTGTAAGTAAGGAATGGACTCGCATTAAAGTGCAACAGCTAGAGGGGTATGTAAAAACGGCAGCATTAGTAAGCATTACTTCTGAAAAATATTTAGTAACGCAAAAAGGTGGAACAACTTTATTTACATATCCTAGTCCAAGTGCGCAAAAAGCGGGACTGCTTAATGAAAACAGTATTATCTTTGTATATGGATCAGCACCTGGAGGTTGGTCATTTGTCCAATATGGTCATCAAACAGGTTATGTTGCAACAAATTCTTTAAAGAAACCTGTTGCGACAAAAAAACGAGTAAATGCTGCTAATGGCGCTGTGCTTCGTTTAACTGCTAGCCCAAATGGCGAAGTTCTTGGTACGATTGCCAATAAAACAGTCGTTCAGCAATATACGACGCTAGTTGGCTGGGCTTATGTAGAAGCAGGTGAACAAAAGGGCTATGTGAAAGCTTCAGAGCTGGAAAATATCCAAATACCTGGTAACAAAGTATACAATAAAGGTGTACCAGTAGCGAAAGGGGAAAAGAAGCGTGTGGCTTTAACATTCGATGATGGGCCAGATGCAAAAGTTACCCCACAAATTTTAGCAACTTTAAAGAAATATGATGCAAAGGCAACATTTTTTATGGTTGGGCCAAATGCCTCTAAAAATTCAGCAGTCGTAAAGAAAGTTTATGAGGCTGGTCATGAAATAGGCAATCATACATGGAACCATTCAAAATTAACAGCTTTATCGACAACAAATGTTAAACAAGAGGTTGATCGAACTAGCAACGCTATTTATGCAGCAATCGGTCAATATCCAACGGTTTTCCGACCACCATATGGTGCAACGAATGATAAAGTTCGTTCTGTCATTACGATGCCTTCTATTCTATGGTCAATTGATACGCTAGATTGGAAGCATCGCAATGCTGATAAAATATTAGCGTATGTAAAAGCGTCAGTGCAAGATGGCAGCATTATATTAATGCATGATATTCATCAAACGACGGCAAATGGTTTGGAAAACGTCATTCTTTACTTGCAAAAGCAAGGCTACGAATTTGTAACTGTTAGTGAAATATTACAATAATCAATAAGCAAAAAAATAAGCCGTGCAATTGTCATTATTAGACAGTTGCACGGCTCATTGATTATTTAAATAAATTGATCGTCGTAATAATAATTGGAATACCGAAGACGTCGATTAAAAACGCTCCTACAATTGGTACAACAAGAAATGCTTTTTGAGATGGACCGAAACGTTGGACAACTGCTGACATATTGGCCATCGCATTTGGCGTTGCCCCTAAACCGTGACCAGCAAAACCGGCAACCATAACCGCAGCATCGTAATTTTTTCCAAGAATCTTAAACAATACAAAAATACTAAATAAGACAATGAAGAATACTTGTACGAAAACAATGATGAATAGTGGAAGTGCTAAATCAGCAATTTCCCATAATTTAATACTCATTAGCGCCATTGAAAGGAAGACACCTAATGTCACATCGCCGATTAAAGAAATGCTTTTCATGTTAATCGCTTCAGGTTTTATTTTATCCATAATATTGCGCACTAGAACAGCTACAAACATTGAACCAACATAGCCAGGTAGTACGAAACCAGTAGCTTCTGAGAATAATGTCCCAACATATGTACCTACAGCCATACAGAACGTAATTAATAATACTTGTGTAAAGAATGAATCGGATGTAATTTGTTCCTTTTTATTTTCAAAATCAACTTCTTCGGTTTCTTGTTCATCTGGCGTTAAATTATATTTACCAACTAAGTACTTTACAATAGGACCGCCGATTAAGCCACCTGCAACTAAACCACATGTAGCCGCAGCCGCACCGATTGTCATGGCTGATGAAATACCTAAGTCTTCTAATGTTTGTCCAAATGCAGCAGCGGCACCATGGCCACCTTCCATAGAAACAGCACCAGCCATCATACCGATTAATGGATGAATACCCATTAGCTTTGCAAGAGATACACCAATAACATTTTGCATTAATGCTAGGAAACCACAAGACAACCAATAAATAATTAATAATTTTCCACCAAGCTTCACAAGTTTAAAGCTTGCTCCTAAACCAATTGTTGTGAAAAAAGTAATCATAAATAGGCTTTGTAATGACGTATCAAGCGAAATTTCTAATACGCCAGTTGTCTTTAGAATAGTTGCCAATGCGGCGAATAGTAAGCCACCAACAACAGGTGCTGGTATACAAAAACGCTTTAAAAAACCGATTTTATTGATAAGCCAGCCGCCCAATGCGAATAGTGCAACTGCTAGAAATACTGTTGTAATTTGATTAATTTCGATCATGTACCTTGTCTCCTAAGTAAGTGATTTAGTGCTTCATAAACAAAATAAGCACCTAGTTTAACTGTGCGACCATTTTCATCCAGTGAAGGATTTACCTCACAAATATCAAAAGAATGTGTATTTGGATGTGCAGTTACTTGTTGAAGTATCGTGCGTACAGTTTTTGAATCTAGTCCAAACGGTGATGGAGCACTAACACCCGGTGCAAATGCAGCATTTAATACATCCATACAGAGCGTTAAGAGAATATAATCATGATTATCCATATATTGCTGAAGATCCTGCATGATTTGCGCATTATTTTCTGGCGTCATATTTTCTTCTAACACATAATTCACATGTAATTCATCTGCTTTATCAAATAGCTCCATTGTATTGCCAAAACGTTGTATGCCTAAAACAAAGTAATCAGCATGTGGATCCTGTTCTAAAATCTGACGGAACATTGTGCCAGACGATGGTTGCTCATCGTATGGTCGTAAATCGAAATGTGCGTCAATATTAACGATTCCAATTTTCGCATCTTTAGGTAACGCTGCACGAACGCCTAAATAATGTCCGTATAGTGTTTCGTGTCCACCGCCAAGTACGACGCATTGTAATTTTTTATTTAGCAATGTTTTGACAATTTCACCGAGTTCACGCTGTGCTTCCTCTAATGCGTGGTTAAGACAAAGAACGTTACCAACATCTATAATTTGCTGTTCATCATTAAATGTCCAAGGTAAGCTAGATAATGCTTCACGCAGAGCGTTAGGTGCACTTGCCGCTCCTACACGTCCTTGATTACGACGTACACCTTCATCACATATAAAGCCGACAATTCCGGCATGCTGATTATCTGAAGCGCTTACATCATTAATAGGAATTCTTTTCACTTTTTGATGTAAACGGAAACTACTCGTATTAGTAGTTGAATCAATACGACCTTTCCATTGTTTTTGATCTGTCATTGTATACATATCTTCATCAACTCCATTTCGAATATTATTCTAGTGAAAATATTGTTATGAATAAATTATATATTCACATAATTATTATTGCTAATATATAATTAATATTAATCTATAGCTTTAAACTATAAATGAGGAGGGATGTTGCTGTGGATTTTAAACAATTACAATATTTTTTAGCAGTTGTGGAGCAAATGAATTTCTCGAAAGCAGCTGAAAAACTGCATATTTCTCAGCCTTCTCTAAGTAATGCTATTAAAAAATTAGAGCAAGAAATTGGCTCACCTTTACTTGAAAGGAATACAAGAAATCTTCAATTAACAGAAGCCGGCGAGCTTTTATATGAACGAGCAAAAGTTATATTGAAAAACATGGAAGTTTTAAAAATAGAAATGGATGAAGTAATTGTACGTGGCACAAGTGAAATAACGATAGGTGTGATGGAATCGATTAAGCATTGGCTACCAAAAGTGATTACAGAGTATAAAAAAGAATATCCACAAATGATGATTCACCTAGTAGATATTTTAGGAAGTAAGCGTGTCGAAAAATCGCTCAAAAGCTATAAAACACATTTAATTATTACAAATCAGATAATGGATGATGAAGAGCTCGAAGTTAACTGCTTATATGAAGAGCGACTTGTAGCTGTTTTACCATTAAATCACCCTTTAGCGGAAAAGGAGAAGCTGACGATCGCCGATTTAAGTGAAGAGCCGTTTATTATTAGTACAGAGGGCTTTCAAACGAGACATGACATTTTAGATGCATTTGAAAAGGCTGACAAAAACATTAATATCCAATTTGAAATTGAACGTTTTGAAACGGCAGTGTCTCTCGTTCGTGAAAATTTAGGGGTTACCATTCTACCTGAAAATTATTTAAAAGGCCCTACAGCTAAAACTATTGTACAAAAAGAAGTAGACTGCCCCAATTTACGACGAAATGTTTATTTGGTGTATTTAAAAAATCGTCATTTACCTTTGGCAATTCGTGAATTGCTTACTGATATTATGACAGTAGGCAAAATGCTTTAAATATTAAAGATTGATTTGTTTGAAAAGAGTAACTTCTTTGAATGAGAAGTTACTCTTTTTTGTCCTACTTTTCGTTTCACTTACCAATTTTTAAAAGAAGCTATTCTGATTTGAATATACATATTATGACAAAATAGTTTTTTTGACTTGAGTTTTATTATCGTAATGATATTTTCTATCCGCTCAAAACATTGTCTTAAGTATGAATTTTCTCTATAATTCAAATTTTTGTTTAATAGACATTGATTTACAAGAAATATAGCGGTAACATTTAATGTAAGAATAAAAATGAATATTCATTCATTTAGCGTTTTGATGTTCAAACAAAGGGGGCTTTTTTATGAATTTTTCTTATAGTGAAAAAGTAGTCGAACTACAAGAAAAGCTGACAAATTTTATGGAGCAATACATTTATCCAAATGAGGCAGTCTTTGCTGCACAGGTAGAGGCAATGGAAGATCGTTGGGGAGCGATCCCGCCAATTATGGAGGAATTAAAGCATAAAGCAAAAGAAGCGGGCTTGTGGAATTTATTTTTGCCAGATAGCGAATATGGTGCAGGTTTGACGAATTTAGAATATGCACCTTTATGTGAAATTATGGGACGCTCTTTACTTGCTCCTGAAGTGTTTAATTGCAATGCGCCAGATACGGGAAATATGGAGGTGCTTGTGCGTTACGGATCAGAACAGCAGAAGAAACAGTGGCTAGAACCGTTATTACGTGGAGAAATACGTTCCTGCTTTGCAATGACTGAGCCTGCAGTCGCGTCTAGTGATGCAACAAATATCGAGGCAAGTATTGAACGTGATGGCGATTATTATATTTTAAATGGACATAAGTGGTGGACGACAGGAGCTGGTGATCCTCGTTGTAAAATCGCTATTTTTATGGGGAAACATAAAGATTCTACAGCACCAATCCATGAGCAACAGTCGATGATTTTAGTACCGATGGAAACACCTGGAGTAAAAATAGAGCGTATGCTTACGGCATTTGGCTATGATCACGCACCTGAAGGTCACGGTGAGGTGACGTTTACTAATGTTCGAGTACCTGTTGAAAATATTTTGTGGGGAGAAGGAAAAGGCTTTGCGATTGCGCAAGGTCGTTTAGGGCCAGGTCGTATCCATCATTGTATGCGTCTTATTGGAGCGGCTGAACGTGCATTAGAGGAAATGTGTGTGCGTGTTCAGGAGCGACACGCCTTCCATCGACCACTCGCAGACCAAGGTGTAATGCGTGAGCGTATTGCGGAGTCCCGTATAGATATTGAGCAGGCAAGACTCTTAACGCTAAAGGCAGCGTACATGATGGACACAGTAGGGAATAAAGAGGCGAAGGCAGAAATTGCGATGATTAAAGTAGTGGCGCCAAATATGGCATTAAGAGTTATTGACCGAGCAATTCAAGCATTCGGTGCTGCTGGGGTAGGACCTGATACGACGCTTGCGGCACAATGGGCAAATTCTCGAACATTACGATTAGCTGATGGGCCGGATGAAGTGCATCGTAACACGGTTGCCAAGCTGGAGCTGAAAAAGCATGCTAAAAAACAAGAGGAGCTGGTGAAATGACGGTACTAGATTTATTTAGCTTAAAGGGGAAAACCGCCATCGTAACAGGGGGAGGACGCGGTCTTGGAGCTCAAATTGCACAAGGCTTTGCTGAAGCAGGTGCCAACGTTGTACTTTGTTCAAGAAAGGTTGAGGCATGCGAAGAGGTAGCGGCAGAATTAGCTGAATTAGGTGTACAAACATTAGCTCTTGCTTGTGATGTGACAAAGCCAGAGGATATCGCGAATGTAGTGTCAAAAACGCTTGAAACATTCGGTCAAATTGATATTTTAGTCAATAACAGTGGGGCGTCTTGGGGTACTCCTGCTGTTGAAATGCCATATGAGGCTTGGCAAAAAGTCTTCGATGTTAACGTCAATGGTACATTTTTAATGAGCCAAGCTGTTGGCAAAATAATGCTAGAACAAAAGAGCGGAAAAATTATTAATATCGCTTCTGTTGCAGGGCTAGGTGGTACATTACCTGAATTCATGGATACAATTGGCTATAACGCAAGTAAAGGAGCGGTTATTACGCTTACAAAAGATTTGGCCGTAAAATGGGGGCCATATGGCGTCAATGTGAATGCGATTGCCCCAGGATTTTTCCCAACAAAAATGTCAAAAGTTTTAATTGAGCGCGGACAAGATTATTTAATGGGAGTGACGCCTTTAAAACGTTTAGGAACTGAAAATGACCTAAAAGGCGTCGCATTATTTTTAGCCGCGGCTGCCTCAGATTATATTACGGGGGATGTCATAGTTGTAGATGGCGGTATGAGCTCAATCGTTTAACTTATTTCAGCAAAAGTCTTACACCTCTATAGGTGGTGAGATGAATGCCGATTTAAGTTACTTTTCAGTGGGTGACCAAACACCTGCTGAAAGAAGTTAAAGCCTCCGGCGGATGTCACGGAAATCGGAAAGGAGTTCAATATAGGATGTTAGCCTAAAATCATCGCATCCATGCGATAACGGCTAACTGACCTGCATCCTGCAGGCCTAAGCACAAAGCCGATTCCGGACGCAATTATGCCGAGGCATAATTGATAGGAGGGGTACAATGGATACGATACAAGTAAGGGCAAGTGAACGTATTGATGAAGTAAAATTACATTCATTTTTAAAGAGTCAATTTCCGGAGTTACCAGAGGGAAAGCTAGAAATTTCACAGTTTAGTGCTGGACATTCAAATTTGACTTATTGCCTAAAAGTAGGCGAATTTGAAGTTGTTCTTCGTCGACCTCCACATGGACCAGTCGCCAAAAAAGCGCATGATATGAAACGAGAGTTTACGATTTTATCAGCATTACATCCATTTTTATCTGTCGTACCAAAACCTTATGTGTACGTTGGAGATCGTGAGATTATCGGCAGCGATTTCTTTCTAATGGAACGCAAAAAGGGTATCGTACTTGACACTCATTTTCCAGCGGGTACTGAAAATACAGAGGATTTAGGGCGGCTCATATCAGAAAAGATGGTTGATTCACTTGTTGCTCTCCATGCAATACCATATAAAGAAACGAAGCTAAAGGATATGGTGAAGCCAGAAGGGTTTATGGAACGACAAGTACATGGTTGGATTGAGCGCTATGACAAAGCGAAAACGGCAGAGCATGCTGAAGTAGCAGCATTGACAAAGTGGTTAAAGGATCATGTCCCTTCTAATCAAGAAGCTACCATTATTCATTATGACTACAAGCTTAATAACGCTATGTTTTCTAGTGATTACTCTGAGATGATTGGTCTTTTCGATTTGGAGATGACAACTGTAGGGGACCCATTAGCAGATTTAGGTGTGACCATGAGCTACTGGATGCATGCAGATGACCCCCAAATGCTGCTATACGCATTTGGAGAACCACCAATAACGACTTTACCAGGGTTTTATACACGTCAGGAATTCATTAACCGCTATGCAGAGAAAAGCGGGCGTGATGTTTCTGCCATCGATTATTATATTACATTTGCCTACTTTAAATTAGCAGTAATATGCCAGCAAATCTATTATCGATACGTGAATGGTCAAACAAAAGACGATCGTTTTGCACAAATGGATAAAATGGTAGCTGCACTAATTCATCAGGCTTCCAAGGCACTATAAACTATGTTGAAAATAACGGTTGCTTTTAAAGCAGCCGTTATTTCATGTCGTTAAAAACTTTTCTGTCAATGAAATTAAGGTGTCAAATTATATAAGGTAGGGCTCTTCCTCAACACTACTAAAATAAGAAATGATCAGATTTTAGGAGGCTGAAATGGAATGAAAATTAAGTGTAGAAAGTAAAGTGGAAAATAATGATAAAAACAATGCAAGGGTCATGCACTCTATAATTTTTTTATTACTATTATTTGGTAAAGAAAATACATATTAACTTTATTCAACTAACAGGGCTGGATAGTGCAATAAAGAAATTGTAATTATATAAAACAAAAAAATGAATAATATATGTTAATATAGTTATTTATTACATAAATATGGATTAAATAATAGATAGGGGTATATTTATGAAAATAGTAGAGATGTATGGAAGAGTAATAATAGATGATTTTGAATTTCATGGTCAAATTGAACAAGAAAAATATTGTTCTAAATGCAAGTTTAATTTAGTATATTACGATGATTTTGATGCTTATTTTTGCCCTAAATGTAATAGTTGGACTGAATCAAAATGTAGTGACCCTAATTGCAAATATTGCCCTAACCGACCAGAAAAACCTTTAACTCGCAAAAAAGCATAACAAAGCAGGTTAGTTGAAGTGAAACAAAAATGTTAATGAAGGTGGATTTTATGAATTTTAATTATAAATGTTTTATTGAAATTTGTTTCAATGGTGGAGATATTCAATTTGACGTTTCGAGTGACACACAGTTATTTAGTTTTAAATCAGGTATTGGTTTTGTAGCAATCCCACATTTTTTCTCAACTCTTTCCTCTCTATATAAGGGAGAAATCAGTGAGGCAAAATTAGATTGTCACGGAAACTGTGATTACTATATATTTTCCAGTGAGGGAACAAACCTTTTTATTGAACATATAAGCCATTATCCAGATGGTATATTTAAATATCAATTTAAGCTGAAAGAGTATATCGAAGCTATTTCTACAGAATTTCTAAAATATCTGCAACAACTTGAAAAGAAAGGAATATTACCTTTAAAAACTCAAGAATTTGCTCATCCACTAGGTGATGATGTATTAACTGCTTTTAAAGATTTTTCATCACTTATAAGCCGTTAATTTTATAAAACTATTTACGTTGTCCAACTAACGGGGCAAGAGTTTAGATTAAGCTACTGAAGTCAAAGGTGCTTTTCTTATTGAGCTAACAGTGCAGGCTAGTTCAACAAAAATCGTGGACAGTAAAGTAGAGTTAGAACTTGATGTAACGACATTTGAAATAAATATTCTTTCTAGGATTTACAAATAATAAAAGCCATAGTTTAATCTACAAGTACCTATCCTCTAGTTTTCTGCTGTGTTGAACCCTATTCTTTATAGAAGCAACAATCTTTGAGAAAGGCTGTTTTCTCAAAGATTGTTGCTATTAAAACAAAAAGGGCAGATTTAATCTACACGTTTTAGATTAAATTCTGTCTTTTTGGTTTGATATTTCGTGAAAAACACTACTTCTTATAAGGATAAATTATGTTTATTGCTGTTCGCTTTTTTCTGTGCTCGCCAAGTATTAATCATACTAGGAACCCCTACAAGCATACTCACCATAAAACTCCACATTACAAACCGCCAATTTGTTGTGAATATCGCCACTCCTATGAAAATTGCTAACTGCCCCACAAGTGCAAACCACGAAGCCATCCAAGCAATTTTTAAATTTTCTTTCATTCCCTTCACTCCTCTTATCTATTGTAAATAGGATTGATCCCAAACCAAACTACTGTTTAGTTATATACAAATGATTTTATATACCCTTATTTTAAGCAATTGCTATTCTTTATTTAACGGTCACATTTACATATAAAGAATATATTTACAATTATAACAGATTAAACTATTTTTTATAAGGCTCTACTCCTTATTGAAGTAAATGCTCCGTTAATTGAATAGCAACAATCTTTTCGAAAATAGCCTTGAGAAAACAGCCAATTATTAAAAAAAGCATTCAGGGAACAGTTCACCCTTGAATGCTTTTTCACTTCTTTTATTTAGAATGGATTTATTGTACACGTCCAATCTGTCGATCTGTAAGCCTGACTTTAATTCAGTGGGAAAGAGTTCCTGATTTGGTAAAAATATCTTAAATGATATCTCTGGTAATATGTCTTTCCGATATTGTCCGTAAATTAGACACCCATTTTTCTACGGGTATTGCTTGTTTTTTTCGTTTGCTGGCTTTTCATTTTTTTTGTTGAAAGGTCGACATTCTTTTTTCCTTTATTAGAAGCGGAATGGTTCTTTTTGTTTTCAAGCTGTTGTTTCACTGCCTCTTTTAGGCTGATTTTTTTTGGGGTACTTCAGAATGATTATTCTCGGTCATAGGAAATGCTCCTTTTTGAATATGATATTTAGTCTAGTATAGTCTATTTTCTATCATTTGTGAAACTTTCCACTTTAACTTACAACAAGTGAAGACGCTTTTTTACTAATGGTGCAAGATAGCTCAATAAGGTACTACAACAATAATTGTATATGGTAAAATAATACAATGGTGATATATAGAATATTACACTGAAAGTAGGTGTTATTTTGAGAAGGAAGAAACTAATTATTTTCTGGCGTTTCTTCGTATTACTTATGTTAATTATTCTGTTTCTAACTAATTTTATTTCTCAGCAAATTTTTTTTTCAGCTATTAGTGGAATATTTGTATTTCATGGCATTCCTTGGCTATACGGAAAGATTAAGAATAGAGCTACTTTAGATTAAAAATGTGATTGGCTGTGATGTAAACAGCCTTTTTCTTATTCCACAAAGGGGCAGCATTCCTGTAATAAATGATCCGATTAATTATGCACAACCAACTAAGTTTGTGAATAAATGTACTTAAACAAACGGGGTGCCTTTACTCGAAGAACATTGAGTTGCATGTGCAGCTCTTTTTTTATTGAACTAACGGAGCATGTTAATTGAAGTGATACGTAATTTTTTGAATTTTGAAACGAAAGCAAAAGAAAGACGACTAACTTTATATAGGGGAGTGATAAATTTGAAAAAAATTAGTATAATTTTGTCTTTAACACTTTTATCAATAGTGTTACTTGGTTGCCAACAAAAAAGTGAAATTAACAATCCAAAGAAATCTTATTCTTCTGAGGAGGCAATAGAGAATGGAGATGTAGTCAATATTCATGGAGAAATTAGTAACTTAGATAGATTTGAGAGTTTTATAGAAAATGTTGAGAGTGGTGCTAAAGATGAAATTCGTATCACAATGTACACTATTGAAGGAGACCCTATTTTCTATAATTTAAATTATAATGGTAACAAAATTCACTATACTTATGATAATTCACAGGATGGATATGCAGGTACTGGAAAAGGAATAGAAAGTACGTCTTGTTCTAATATAAAATCAAGAAATACGGAGAATGGAGTTGAATATTATTTAAGTGAGTGTTCTTCGGAAGTTGGCAATTCTTTTAACTTCGAGTTTCGGAATAAAGAACAATAGAAATCATGTGAAATTTTGTACTTATGCTAACGGGGTGCTTTACTTGAAGACCTTTGAGCTGCTTAGACAGCTCTTTTTTCTTATTGAACTAACAGTGCAGTATAGTTGAACAAACGGAAGTCTTATTTTGGATCATTTGTTATTTTTTTACGTCAAATTTACGAGCGATGAACTGTTGCAGAATCTGTAATTTATTTTGAAAGGGGAAGTAAAAGTGTTGAAAAAAGCTATAATTTCAGGAATTGTATTTAGTTCAATTTTGTTAGTTGGGTGTAATGAAGAGGAAGTAATAGATATTACGGAAAACGGGGGAAATGATGCAAATGTATTTTCAGAATCAGAATCATTAAATTTATTATCAGAATTAAAAAAAGAAATAATGGTATCTATTACAGAACAAACGGAACTTGATAGTGAGTCAATAGCAATAATGTTAGATGGTAATCCTTTTGAAGAAATGACTATTTCAGTAAGCTTCCCGAAGGATGCAAAAGTTGATGATACGATGATTCAACAAATAATTGAAGATTCTATAAAGAAAGTTTCTGAAATAGAAAAAGTAGCAATTAGCGAAGAAAATATAACAATAAAAATTGAGAAATACTAATGGAGAAGTTCTTAAAGGATAGAAACAACCTTATAAGATTGTAAAAAAGTGTACTTAAACAAACCGGTGCTTTACTTGAAGAAGGTTTTGTTAGTATTCAAATGTAAAAACGGTTTTTCGGAAGAAATAGCGAAGTACCAGTCCAATGTGGGCTGGCACTTTGTAAGATACTATTTTCATAATGTTATTCTAGCTGTGAAATTTGCTTTATCTACTTTGTCATTAATATTAAATGTGTCAGTGCTTGTTTTAGTGAAGTAGCCTGACGATCTAATAAGAAATCTAAATCGGTATGAGTGGATTCTAATCCCCCTTCACGAATACCTTTTTGAGTCATTACTAACATTGGAAGGTAGGCTTCAGGTACTCCGGCACCTTTTAACATTTCTTCATATGAAGCATCGTCTACTGCTAATAAAGGAACTTCTTTGCCTAATATTTCATTTAAAGTATCAACAAATTGCTGTTGTGTTAAATTTTTACCTGAAAGTTCATAAATTTTATTTTCGTGACCATCAGCTACCAAAACATTTGCTGCTGCCTCGGCTAAATCTGGGCGATATACCCAACCGATTTTTCCTTCACCAGCAGAAGTTACCCAAGGGGCACCAGCTATACAGCCTCGTATTGTGCCAAGTTCATTTTCTACATACCAGTTGTTACGTAGAATCACATACGGAATACCTGATTCAATAATTGCTACTTCACGTGCTCTATGCAGACCAGCAAGGAAGAAGTCATTTCCTTCTGCCCTCGTCACACTTGGATAAATAATTTGTTTTACATCTGTTGCTTTAGCAGCTTCTACTGCATTTGTATGCTGACGCATAACGGTTTCAAAGTCACCAAATGTTGACATAATGAATAAACGATCTACACCTTTGAATGCTGTAAGTAATGTTTCTGAATTTTCAAAATCTGTTACACGAACTTCTAGGCCGTGTTCCTTATAGCTAAGGGCTTTTTCAGACTTGTCGTCACGCACACCAACAATTATTTCTTCAACTGATAATTTGGTAAGTAAGTACTCAACAATTTTAAAACCTAAATTTCCAGTTGCGCCAGTTATTAAAACTTTCATAGAATCTCCTCCACTACAGTGTTATTTTTGATTTTTGTTCCTAATGCATATACTATTACCAAAGAATGATTTATGTAAGTAGGCACAATTTAATAACATAGTCATAAAAATAGTACCTAAAGAAAAGGGGGGTTATTTTGGCACGTTTTAATTATCAAGATGAAACGGTCTCTGAAGAAACGCTGCAAGAAATTTGTCCATTAACAGTTGCTCAAAATGCAATTGCAGGCAGATGGAAAATCGTAATTTTGTGGCATTTAAGCCAAAATGAAATTATTAGGTTTAATGAATTATTGAGGCTGCTACCTGGTATCTCGAAAGGAATTTTAACTAGACAATTAAGAGAGCTTGAAGAGGACAGTCTAGTACACAGAGAAGTTTATAAAGTTGTTCCACCAAAAGTAGAATATTCATTAACAGAGCAGGGGCAAAAATTTATACCTGTATTAGAAGCAATACAAGTTTGGGGTAAAGATTTACTAAATAAAAAAATACAGACGTATGAAAAACTTGAGGATTAATAATCATTACAAATAGCTAAAAGGTATCGAGTTTAAATACACTCTCATATAGAATTCTTGTCTTGTTCAGCTAACGGAGCATAATAATTGAATAAGGGGAAGGCTTCACCATATAAAAGCTATCCAGAGATAGTGGGGAAATTAAATGAACTATAAAGTTAAAATAAATATCCCAATTTCTAATAATGAAGTACCCATATTAAGAGAACTTGTTGGATGGGATAGAAGAGAAAAAGATTACCCAACATTATTTAAGCGTTGTAATTTTTGGGCTGGGGTAAGAAATGAAAGTAATAAATTGATTGCTTTTGGTTATGTGTGTGGAATGGGCTTAGAACACGGTTATATGGAAGATATAATAGTTCATCCTGAATATCAAGGGCGAGGAATTGGAATAGAGTTAGTAAAGGAATTATTGAGAGAGTCTGAACGTTTTGGATTAGGCATTGTCACTGTATCATATGAGGAAAATAAAACTAATTTTTATAAAAAGTGTGGCTTTACAACTGGTGCAGGTGGCGTATGGCAATCTGATAAATAAAATCTTATTCTACTAACGGAGGCGATTGTTCAATAGAGCAGTCGCTTTTTCACTATCGGGGTAGTTTAGTTCAAGCTTTAAGAAGTTAATCTACCACATTCAAATAAGAGCATGTTTTGATTAAACTTTTTTCGAAACATGCTCTTTAGACTTGTGCTCATATTAAGGTTGATAACATTAATGTAACCATACTTTTGTTTAAAACAAAGTCAAAATGATAAAAACTACAGATTATCCGACATTAAATATTATATTTTTGATATATCCTCGCACCCAATTTATTATCATAACAAAATATTCCCGTAAAGAAAATCAAGAGAGAGCGAATGCATGTTYTTATTTTATCATATTACTCACATTTGACAAGTATTTTGGGTGAAAAGAGAGGGTGATATCTTTGATAACAATAATTATTTATTGTTTTACGATAAATAATTATTGACTTGGAATGAATGACAAGCTAATATGTCATTAGCAAGTTATGAAAGAGGTGCTTTATGAAACAAAAAGAATTATCAAGATGGTTAAAATTGATAATTATATTTTGTGCTTTATTTGGTTTATTGTTCTGTGTTTATGTTGGACCACAAACAGGGAAGGAAGTCTTAATGGATTCAGAAGAACTACTAGCGTTGTATAAACCATTTATTGCATTTATTTGGATAACAGGGATTCCATATTTTATAGCATTAGCTTTAGGTTGGAAAATATGTACGGATATTGGCTCGTATCAAGATTTTACGGTCGAGAATGCAGATAGATTGAAAATAATAAGTGTGTTAGCCATGATCGAAGGTGTTTTATATGTAACTGCGTTACTTTATATTTTTGCGATTGGTAGCTACCACACAGATGTCCTAGTGATTATGTTACTTATTTTATTCTTTGCAATCGTGATCTCGGTCTTTACTTCATTGCTTTCTTATTTAGTAAGAAAAGCCAGTGAGATAAAGCAGGATAATGATTTAACGATTTGAGGTGTGTAAACGATGGTTATCATTGTAAATCTCGATGTCATGCTGGCTAAAAGAAAAATGAGTGTTACAGAATTATCGGAAAAACTAGGCATTACAATGGCGAATGTTTCTATCTTGAAAAATGGAAAGGCAAAAGCCGTTAAATTTTCTACGTTAGAAAAAATATGCGAAGTTTTAGACTGTCAACCAGGTGACATTTTGGAATACAGAAAAAATGAAAATAATGAATAATGGGAGAAGAATGATGAAAAAATATATACTTACAACTTTACCGATTGTAATAGGAGTTTTATGTTTATTTATGAAGGGAATTATTGGTGATGAATTATTGCCTGATGGAACACTTGTAGAAAGAAACTTCTTTTTAATTCCTTTAAGTTATTTATTTTTCTTTAGTGGTATAATTTCAATACTATTTGTTGCAATTTTTTCTAGTGTTAAAAAGACAAATATAGTTAAGTAATATGAAAAGATCAGGTTCATAAACAGGAGCCTGATCTTTTATTGTGTTATTCCCAAGTTTGATCTAGCTTATCACTGTAAAACTTAATGGCCTTGGTATAGTCTTTTATTCCTTCATGTTTACTAGTGAGAATTAAAGTATTTAATAAAGTTTCCATAGACTTTGAATGTTCATTAAGATTATAGAGAGTCATCGCATAGAAAACCTTTACATGTTCGGCTTCTGGAAACTCACTTAGAGCTTGTACTAGAATACGTTTCGACTCTTCATATTGCCCTAATGTACGATAGGTACTACCTAATCCTAAATAAGCGTCTACTAAAAATTCGGGTTTAAGCCCTAATTGAATCGCTTTTTCATAGTGGGGGACAGCCTCTTGTTCTTTTCCTAATGAATCATATGTCCAGGCACATTGAAATTGGTAGTATCCATTTTCAGGCTGTTCTTTAACTAGTTCTACCATTAATTGATTGGCTTCTTCCAATTTACCATTCTCTCTTAGTGTAATAATGTGTTGTAATCGTTTATCCATTTTCTTGTATCCTCTAACTTTCTATTTTTTTCTAATATTTAATTATTTTAAACTTTTGAATTAATATTGTATACTTGGTTCAAGTTTTTAAAATTCACTTTTCTGTATTATCAGACATATCGAATAGAAAAATAAATCGACAACAATGAAGCGGCTCAACGCTCGTTTTTCAATTAATAAAATAATAATGGGGTGAATTAGAATGCTTGAGCGTTCTATGGAGAAAACACGGGAATGTAAAAAAGAAAGGGAGTGATAGAAAGAAGAGTACAATATGAAGCTCTTCTATATAAAAAGAAAAGAGGACGATTATTATGAATAAGTATCAAAGCATCTTTAGTGAAGGATTTAATTTAAAATATTGTGTGAAGGGACAAGGTAAGCCGATATTGGTAGTGGGTAGCAGTGTATATTATCCGCGCTTGTTCTCGGAAAATTTATATAAACATTTTCAATTTATCTTCTTAGATCATAGAGGTTTTGTAAAGCCTCCTCGTTCTTTAATGAAAGAAGATTATACTTTGGATAAAATTGTTGAGGATATCGAAACAGCAAGACAATCATTAAAGCTAGAGGACTTCATCATTTTAGGCCATTCTGGGCACGCATTTATGGCTTTGGCATATGCCGAAAAATATCCTCAGTATGTTCAAAAGGTTATATTATTAAATTCAGCACCGACGAACAGTCAAGAGAGACAGCAGCAAAGTTTTTCATTTTTTAATGAGACTGCTAGTGCTGAGCGTACAAAGCAATTTGAGCATGATATTGCCTTTTTAGAGAATGATATTCACAATGATCCTGAAAGACGATTTGTGCATATGTGTATCCGCATGGGTGCGCATAGCTTTTATGATTATGCGTTCGATGCTGCTTATATGTGGGATGGCGTCTATACAAATATGGAAGTTATTGATTACCTTTGGGGTGTAGCTTTTGCTGAACGAAATCTAATCCAATCTATGGCTCAATTAGATAAACCTATTTTTGTAGGGTTAGGAAGGTACGATTATTTAGTCGCTCCTGTCTCACTCTGGGATGTCATTGATTATTCAAATGAAAATGTGAGGAAGGTCATTTTTGAAAAAAGTGGCCATAACCCAATGTTTGAAGAACCGGATACTTTTGATAATGAATTAATCGATTGGATTAATGAATAGAATGATGACATAAGGTTTATTAATTTATAACCCAAATACAAAAATCGCTAGAGAAATTAATAAATTTCCCTAGCGATTTTTCGTTTAATTGTATATTTAACCTCGAAAAGTGAACTTAAGTGCCATCTTATCTAATACAGTAGCGATTATAATACCTACTGTATATCGAACCAAGTCCTCTACAAGAAAACCTTTGCCAAGTACCAGAGCCCCGAGCGTTGTCCCACGAATCTGATTAATCCAGTCTTCCTGATACAACTGGCTAATTTCGATGCCGAAGCTAAACAAAAAACTGAGCCAAATGGCTGTGAAGGTGCACTTACGCACTAGCAACAATCGAAATCCGAAATAGACCATCATAGCCCATAGCATGTCCCCTGCGTTCTGCGCTATAAATGACGGAAGTAGAAGACTCCATTTTCTAGATGCTAGACCTAAAAAGATGGTGATCACAAGGGCTATCAAATAAGCTATTCGCATATTACGGTAGTGCAAGTTGCTAGATTTATGCTCATAAGTCAATAGAATCACTCTTTCGGTTGTTGATATTAATTCATTATCTCATAATTGATGTCCGAAAGATTGATGTGTGTACGCACCTTTGACGAAAGATTACCAAATTATTTAGTGCACCTTGTACTCTTCTTTAAGCAATCCGTATATTTCTAAATCTACAACACCTTTACCAGACCATAACGTAGCTTGTCTTAAAAGTCCTTCTTTTGAAAAACCATTTTTCAGGAGAACCTTTTTAGATACTTCATTTATTGGCATAACTTCAGCCTGAATGCGATTTATATTTACTTCGTCAAATAAAAATTTGACAAGTATTTTAAGCGCATCCGTCGCAAGGCCCTTACCCCAATAGTCCTCTGCAAAAAAGTAACCAATCGTCACCATATTCACTTTTTGATTAAAATCCATTGCTTCTATAATACCTACTAATTTATCGCTATGAGACTTTTGAAAAATACCCCATTTAACTCTGGTTTTCTTTTGATAATCCCTGTCAAAATGACCAATCATTTTACCTACTGTTTGGATATTATGTTTCGGGATTATCCCACAATATTCAAAGACCTTTTCATTATCATAGATCGCAAATACTTCCTGTAAATGTACATCTTCAATTTTTTTAAGCACTACATTTTCGGAGCTTAAAAATGGGAATTCTGCTGCAAACACTTTTTCGCTATTCATAGTATTCTCTCCTTATTTTTTCCCCTTTAAGTTAAAGGGCAATATTCAATTGAGTTTTGAATCCTTATCATAATTCCTCTCTATTGACATTATTGAAGATAGACTAAACTTTTGGTGATTTATTATATTTAGTACATTATATTGTAGAATTGATTGAAAACATATACATTTACAGAATGGAAATCTATAAATAAATTACTCTAAGCATATAAAAATGGTTCATCATAAAGAGTTGGGATAATAAAATGTATGCTATATGTATAAGTTGATCTTCGTTCCGACTGGGCGACTCCTCGGGGATCAGCAATAGAGGAACGAAGGCTAAAACCATCATGTCCTGTGATAACGCCTCCGTGACTAGCATCGTGTTGCCCCGACGCCCCCAGTAAAGCGCTCAGTCGGAACGTAAATCAACCACTCGCTTTGGTGTTGATTGAATATATTGCTTTACATCTCTTTTAAATGTATAATTTTACTATATTATACAGAAAGCGAGTGATTCATGATGATAGTCAGCTCTATTTTCCCAACAAACAAATATAAGGTGTGGAAGAAGTAAGAATAATAGATTCTTCTGCACGAAATCGGAGGAATTGACATGTATAGTTATTACGGACCTTTATGTACAGAACTTTATGATTTGACAAAACCAGTAGGATATTCTATTGGTGGAGATATTGAATATTATCTTGAACGCTTAAAAGGAACTAAGGGAAGGGTACTTGAAGCAGGAGTGGGCTCTGGACGCTTCTTAATCCCTTTACTTGAAAATGGATATGATGTTGAGGGGATTGACTACTCACCTGAAATGTTAGATTCATGCCGAAAACACTGCAAAGAAAGAGGATTCAAGCCAAATCTATATGAAGGTAACTTAAGCAATTTTTCATTAGACTCAAAATATGAAGCGATTGTTATGCCGACGGGTTCGTTCTGTTTAATCGAGAATTCAAAAGATGCGATGGATGCATTAACATGTATGTATAATCATTTAACACCTGGAGGCCGCCTAATTGTAGACATGCTTTTACCTACAGACTGGAGAACAGGGGAAATTACTTCATCCTACTATGAAATTTCGCAAGAGGAAGGAATTTCAATAGAAAGAAAAGCAATTGAAATGAACTGGATCGATCAATATACGCTAACCGTTTTAAAATATGAAAAATGGCGAAATGGTAAATTAATTGATACAGAGTTACAAAGATTTCCGTTAAGATGGTACGGAATAGAAGAATTCAAGCTTATATTAACAAACATAGGTTTTTCTGATATTACTTGCTCGGCTGAATATGTTTATAACAAGAAGCCTTCAAATGAGCATTCACTAATTACATTTGAAGCTGTTCGTAAATAAATATACCTGCTAGATATTAGCTAAGAAAGTAGCTAATATCTAGCAGGTTTTTAGATTTAATCATAATTCTATTTTCTCATGCCTTGTCCAAGGCTACAGATTCCTGTACCGTTGATCGCTTAATGTTAAATTCATTCCAAATCGAGTCTTTTTCATCCAGCAATTCTTTTCCTTTCCAAATGATATCGTTAATTTTACCCTCGTAAGCAATAGCTCGACCAAATGCAAATGAAATAAAATAATCATTCCAGGATTGGAAGATAGGGCTGGCGGCGTCAGCAGCTCGCTCTATATAGCTCCATGCCTGTTCCTCGGTAATATAACCAACTATGTAGCTCCATCTTGCAATATTTACAGCTCGGTCAAAATCCCATGCAGCAATGGTGTTTACTTGGTCAAAATTGGATTTCGTAAAGGAAAGCCTCTTCATCATCCCTTCTTGGGCTGATTCATAGCATTCCTGCGATTTTCCCACTTCTTCCTCTGTAAAAGACTGTCCAGCTTTCAACGCCAGAAGCAGCTCATTAAACTTCGTACGGTGCCCTTCTGATAGCAGCCATTCTAGGGTTTGTATAGCCTCCTCTGTATTATTAACCTCCCAGGCAGCAGAAAGGCCATCCTTCAAAATTTCATGATTTTCCTTCACCTGCAATATCCGTGGCGATTCAAGTCGGTAAAGAGCGAGGATGGCACCGTAGGCAAGCAAATGCTGTTTCTCCTTTGGTAAAGGGTTAGCCATCTCCATTTCTGCACGCTGTTTTTTATTCTTTTTATTAAATACATTGACCGCTATAGACATACCCGCGAAAATTAAAACCACAATCCCTACAATAATTAGAAAAATCTTCAAACCATCACGTTCCTCTCCATATTTTTATTAGGCGCAGTTGAAATCAGAATCACTCACTCCTAGTAAATGATAGTAAAATTATACATTTACAGGTAATGTTATACAATAAGACTATTTTATTACTTGTTACTGATAGATAGTATGAAAATGTTGATTGGCGTAGAGGCTTCTGGAAGAGCGATTGAAAGGAACTAAAGAAAGTGGACTAAGCTTCTTAATCCCTTACTTGAAAAGGGATAAAATGTTGATTCATGCTGGCAAATATTTATTTTGAGACCTCATGAGCTGGATCAACCAATATAATTATTAGATACAATCCAATTTTTTCTTGCTTTATTTTTACTGTATAAAGGAAAAATATGATTGTCTATATTTCAATGAAGGAAGAAGGGTTTTCCATGCATAAAGATATGAATTATGGTAGCGACATTAAATATATTCCAGCAACATCAATTTGGAGTGGAGATGGTGTAGAAGTATTACCTGATTTATACCAGCATACGATTCAAATTGTTAATATCGTACTCTACGGTGAACCTCATAAGAAAGAGTTCGTATTAGTTGATGCAGGCATGCCAAAAAGTGCAAAGGAAATTATTTCATTAGTTGAGGAGAGGTTTGGATCAAATAGTCGGCCTAAAGCATTAATTTTAACGCACGGGCACTTTGATCATGTTGGTGCAGTAATTGATTTAATTGAACATTGGGGTATGCCAGTTTATGCCCATTCTTTAGAATTACCTTATTTGACGGATATAAAAAATTATCCTGAACCTGATACTGCTGTAAATGGTGGCTTAATAGCCAAAATATCATCCATTTTCCCGAATGAAGCTATTAACTTAGGAAACAACATTGAGGAGCTCCCGTCCGATGGGAGTATCCCATATATGGATGGTTTTCGTTGGATTCATACTCCGGGCCATACGCCAGGGCATATATCTTTATTTCGCGAAGAAGATCGAGCGTTAATTGTTGGAGATGCCTTTGTTACGGTTAAACAAGAGTCTCTTTACAAAGTGGTGCTACAAAAAAAGGAAATTAGTGGGCCGCCACGATATTTCACGACGGATTGGCAGGCTGCTTGGGATTCCGTAAAAAAATTAGAGGCATTAAAACCTTCAGTTGCTATTACGGGTCATGGATTACCAATGAAGGGGGAAGAGCTTACTAGAAATTTGCATAAGTTAGCGACTGACTTTGAGCAGATTGCTTTACCTAATCATAGCAAATTCCTGAATTAATAATTCCGAATTATAAAAAACTGCATCTCCAATTGTTAGATGTGTCTAACTACTGGAGTGCAGCTTTCTTGAGTTTGTCTTCTATAAAGATTTACTTATAAATTGACGTATTTTCCTTGTTCGCCTCAATGTTATTTTCGGGAATAATAAGTGTGAAACCAACAATAACGACAAGTCCAGTAATTAAACCATAAATAATCGGTAATGTAGAAGTAATTCCAAAAATAATAAATGAAATAAAGATAACTAATGAACTAGCAATAATAGAATAGAAAGCAGCTTTACTTGTTACACGCTTCCAATAGAGACCGATGATGAGTGGTACGAAGATAGCACCTGATAAAATTGCGTAAGCCATATCTAATGCCACTAGTATATTTTGAATCCATACTGAGAAAATGATTGCTAACACACCTAAGCCAAGTATGACAATTCGCGATGTATTGATGATATCTTTATCAGTCATATCTTTTTTTACGTATACCTTAATAATATCGTTAGTGATTAGGGTCGCAGAGGCAAAAATAGCACCTGAAGCATTTGACATAAGTGCAGAACAAACACTAGCAAGAACAAGCCCCAACAAACCTGGTGGGAGAATTTCTAATGCAAGGCTAGTAAATGCTGATTGAGAGTCCCCTAAATTTGGAAGTAGCACAAGTGCGCACATACCTACAATACTTAGTACTAAACCATAGAAAACACTGTAAAGACCGGCCGATATGGCACTTCTTTTCGCTACTTTTTGATTTCTCGCTGTAAATACACGCTGCCAGATGTCTTGAGAAACCATTAAACCGAAGAAGTACAATAAAAAATATTGGAAGATACGATCCCAGCCGATATTTGTAAGGCTAAGATGCGCTTCTGGCACACTACTAAATAGAGCAGTTAATCCTCCGACACTGTTTACGCTAAACGGGAACATAATAAAAAATACGCCGATAGTCATTACTATAAATTGTATAATATCGGTTAATGTAATACTCCACATTCCACCTAAGATTGTATAAAAGAGCACGATCCCTCCGCCAATAATCATAGAAGGAATAAGGGACCAGCCCAGTAATACGTGAATAACATTTCCCATTCCAATTACTTGTGTTACTACGACCATAAGGGTATAGATGGATGTAACAATAGCACTGATAAGCTGAGTTCCTTCTCCAAAGCGCTTTCCGAGTAACTGACTAATAGTAAAAACCTCATAACCGCCAATTTTATTAACGACGAAAAGACCCAAGGCAGCTATACCAAAGCCCATCATCGAAACAAACCAAAGACCAGAAACCCCGTAATTATAACCTAATGACGTGGAACCCATAGTAGCCGCACCACCGATAATAACGGCTGCTAAACAACCGACATGGCTGTAGTACCCTAAACGACTTCCTGCGAGAACAAAATCTTTTTCAGATTTCGCTTTTTTAACTCCGATTATGCCGATAATCATTAAGACACCAAAATATAGAAGAAGAACAAAAGTATCCAGTATATTCATTTATTCACCCCCGAAACTAAATTCTAATTCGTATTCGGTAATTGCTTCGTCAAGCAAGGAAATTCCTAAGTCTAAATGTTCTTTATCTATATTTAATGGAGGCATCATTCGAATTACCTCTCCCTTATTACCGCTCAAATAGTAAATAACCCCTTTGTCCAGACACTTCTCCAGGATGTTCATTAAACCCTTACCATTTGGTTCTCGGTTTTCAGGATGAATAATTTCAATTCCTAGCATCAAACCAATTCCACGAACATTGCCAATCGTATGATGTTTTTCTTTTAAGTGTATTAATTTATTTAATGCATAGTCACCTAATATTCTAGCATTTTCCACTAAACCTTCTTCTTCTAAAACATCTATTGTAGCGCATGCGGCTGCACATGCGACAGGATTTCCGCCAAATGTAGTACTATGACTACCAATTGTCCATTGTTCCATTAATTCCCTGGAAGCTACTGTTGCGCTAAGGGGTAAGCCACTTGCAATTCCCTTTGCAATCGCCATGATATCTGGTGTTACACCGAATCGATTTGCTGCAAACCAGTCACCAGTTCGACCAAAACCAGTCTGAACTTCATCAAAGATTAATAAAATTCCGTTTCGATCACAGATTTCTCTTATTTTTTGTAACCATGCTTTTGGAGGGATCACATAACCGCCTTCTCCTAGAACAGGTTCTAAAATAACAGCTGCCACTTCATCTGGAGACACTTGATGATTAAATAAACGTTCAAAATCTTTTTCAACATGTTCTGACCAATATTCATCGTGGTTTAAACCTTCTGGTGTTTCCGTTAAATGAGCATATGGTAATTGATATGTCATGTTTGCTCCAACCGGTAAATTCCTTCTGTATTTACTTTTTGATGTAGTAAGACTTAAGGCTCCCATCGTTCTTCCATGGAATCCTCCAAGGAAAGAAACAACGTAAGGTCTCTTGGTTACATGTCTTGCTAATTTTACTGCACCTTCGATTGCTTCTGCTCCGCTATTTCCAAAGAAAAAACAATCTAATGGCTCTGGTAAAATCTCTCTCAATTTCTTAGCTAATAGAATAATTGAATCGTAATTAATAATACCGATAGGACCATGAACTAAACGATCTACTTGATCTTTAATAGCTGTAATTACCTTTGGATGTCTATGTCCTGTATTTTCTGTAGCAATACCAGAAGTAAAGTCTAGATATTTTCTACCGTCTACTCCTATATAAAATAATCCCTCAGATTTTACTACCTGCAGATTCGGAAAATCCTTAGCCATTGTGGGTGCTAATAGACCTTCTTCGTTAATGTTTTTCCAATCAATCATAAACTCATCCCCATTTCATTGGTGTTGAAAGAATTTTCTCTTAATTCAGAAAAAACGTCAAATGCCTATCATAAGAAATTTTAATAGTTGAAAAATAGTTGATAAAGAAGGATAGAAATAAAAACATCTAATTCGACCTTGCATAACACTCATAATTTCTTAAATGGAAGAAGGGTAATTATTACTTTATAATAGAAATACAGATTTAATATGTAGGAATTAGGGGAAAGTAGACGGTGATTAAATGGAACTAAGGAATTTGAAAACCTTTCAAGTGGTCGCAGAAGAATTAAATATCACAAAGGCTGCCAAAAGATTAGGGTATACACAGCCAACTATTACGCTACAAATACAATCTTTAGAAAAAGAACTGAAGCACACTCTATTAACAAGAGTTGGTAAAAAGACACTTCTAACAGCCGCTGGAAAAAAGCTAAAAGACCATGTCGATAACTTATTTATTCTTATAGATAAGATAGAAAAAGACATGGAAGAGCTACATGGACCGTCTGGCATTCTGACTATTGCTGCCTCAGAATATTATTGTACTCAACATCTTTCACCGATTGTAAAAGCTTATTTGGAAATCTACCCGACTGTGAAAATAAGTCTTCTACCACTAAATAGTATACATGCTATTAAAAGTGTAAGAGACCACGTAGCGGATATTGCTATCATTGCGAATGAGTGTAATGATATTGATATTAGTAAAACTTTTTTAGAAGAGGAAAAGGCTTATTTAGTTGCTTCTTCTGGAATTAGTAAAGAAAGAAGTTTTCAAGAAATTCTAAGTGAAGATACCTTTATCTCCTATGACTATCATTGTAGTTTCAGTAATATCATAGAACAATACTTCAAAAAAGAAGAATTTCAACCTCAGTCCACTATTGTGGTTGGTGGAAGTGATGAGATGATAAAGCGTGCCGTGTTGAACGGAACAGGCTATGCGATATTAGGTCAAAATGCTATTGAGAATGAAATACAGGATGGCTCGATCAGCATCCTCCAACAAGTTTCAGAATCTATCATTACATCAGCCATTAATTTAAAAGTTCGCTCAAATGAACCGAATATACTAACGTTTAATGAATTTTTACAAAACGCCTGGCCAGTTAGCAATAATCTTAGTGAATCTTTAAATTAAATTGCAAAAAAGATAATTAGAAAATGGGGAATGCAAGTGTGCATGCCCCATTTCTTACTTTCTATGATGGATATATTTTACTTCATTCAGTAAAAGAAAAAGACTGTAGCAAAATAAATTTTGCTACAGCCGGAATTGGTATATGCCCTTTGATAGTGCAATATTATCCATCTTATCATAAAAAACTTTATTATGATGTATTTTGTTTTTTTTGAATAATGATTTTTTAGCATATAAATAATTAAAAGGCCGGCCTATTGACAAAAAAATGCAGAACAGTTATATTCAATTTATTCAACGTTGAATATAAAAAGGTGATTATTATGACAAGACTATTAGTTCTTGCTATGTTGGGGCTAAAACCAATGACTGGCTATGATATTAAAGTAATGCTTGAATTAAGCGACGCTGAACGATGGGGTGGTGTGCTAATCGGCTCGATCTATAATGCTTTGAAGAAACTTGAAAAAGATGGCTATATAGAGGTGGCTAGCATTGAATCCACGGGTCATAGACAAAAAGCAATTTACCAAATTACAGAAAAGGGCAGGGAGCATGAGCAAGAATTAATTATAGAGGCTCTTGAAAAATCTTCTGTAGTTTATCCTACAACTTTATATTCTGGTGTCTCTTTTGCATTTAAACTGCCAAAAACTAGAGCGGTGGAAGCATTAGAAAAACAGAAAATAATTTTGGAACAAGAAGAAAAGGCGATCAATGCTGGCTATGAGGCGAAATTGCTTGCTATGCAAGGAGAACTACCAGCATTAACACAACTAGCATTTGATAATATGCTTGAAATTGTTCAAGTACAATCAAAATTTGTCCATCAAGCTATTGAAATTATGAAAAAAAATGACTCTCTCGAATGAGGGAGTTAAAAAATAATTGTATATTCAACGTTGAATATACAATATTAAGTAAGGGGAGAATATATGAAAAAGCTAATTAGTGCTAGCCAAATAACGAAAAATTATAAAGCTAGGTGTGTCGTTGATCATATAAACGTTGATATTAAAGAAGGTGAGATAGTAGCTTTAGTGGGCACAAATGGTGCTGGGAAAACAACAACAATCGGAATGCTACTTGGTATTATTCCTCAAGACAGTGGAACGATTGAATACTGGACATCTGATTACAAAAAGGAAATAGGTACGCAGCTTCAATCAACCCCTTTTTTCGAAGGTTATTCTGTAGAGGATAATGTGAAATTATTTGGGGCATTCTATGGAATTTCGCTGACAAAAAATGAAATTGAAGAAAAACTAGTCGCTTTTGATTTATTGCAGGTCAAAAAAACACCAGCTATCAAACTGTCATTAGGACAGCAAAAACGCCTAGCCATTATCGTGACAACTTTGCATAATCCCAAACTTGTGATTTT
The DNA here is from genome assembly GCF_056394365.1 of Lysinibacillus sp. 10T31. Taxonomy (NCBI): domain Bacteria; kingdom Bacillati; phylum Bacillota; class Bacilli; order Caryophanales; family Bacillaceae; genus Lysinibacillus; species Lysinibacillus sp. 10T31. The sequence continues at coordinate 35,168 of NZ_JBFTHS010000029.1, read as the reverse complement.
GGATGAACCTTCTGCTGGATTGGATCCTAGAGGACAACGAGAAATTCAACAGATCATTAAACGTATGAAAGATAGCGGGGTTGCCGTGTTATTTTCTTCCCACGATATGTTAGAAGTAATGAATGTTGCTGACAGAGTGTTGATAATGCATCACGGAAAAATAATGGCAAATGGCTCAACCAATGGTTTAATGGAGCACTATCAAACGCAAAATTTAGAAGAATTATTTTTTGAATTAACGAAGTGAGGAGCGAGAAGATGAAGGCTATTTTCGTATTAAATTTGAAATCTAGCATAAAGGATATGTATTTACTCTTTTGGTCAATATTAATGCCGTTTGCTGCAATCATTGCATTAAAGATATTTTTACCGAGCTATGCAGAAAATTATGTAGAAGGAATCATTGCCGTTAGTGTATTTTTTTATTCATTTATGACCACTGCTTTTATAGCGTTATCGCAAAGAAAAAGAGGCGTTTATAATTTACTTCACACGACACCAATGCCTTTATGGAAATATATCGTCAGTATTTCTAGTGCATGGGCTATAGTAGCGATTATTTTATCTTATATCGTGCTTTTATTTGCTATCGTTATCAATCAACTAAATTTTTCTTTTAATATCCTCTTGTATATGACACCGATTATTTTAATAGCTTCATTAAGTTTTGTTTTTTTAAGCTTTTTTATTTCAAGTCTCGTGAAAAACGAGGGACATTTAAGTATGACAGCAAATGTACTGATGATACCACTAATATTTTGTAGTAATGCATTTTTTACAATGGAAAAAGCGCCAAACCTTATTCAATACATTAGTCTAGTAAATCCATTTGAATGGTTTTTAAATGGAATTAAAGCCGCGTTTCTAAATAACTTTAGTATATGGGGAGAATCTTTACTCCTTTTATTGGGATGCCTAGCTTTGACACTTATCATTTCCTTAAAAACATTCAAGTATAGTGAATAATAATTGAAACGTAAAAATTCAAATGACCAGAACTCGAATTTGAGTCTGGTCATTTTCTGCGTTACTTTGCAGACCCAGCCATATAGCGGTTGTGAGGAGTGTAGAAATTGTAGATTTGGTCTGAACGGATATAAAAGCTAAAAATAGAATATTTCAGTAAAGACTCTAGAGAGGGCGATGGGATGAGTGAAACATTAATTAGAATAGGAACTACATATATTCCAGTCAGCAATGTAGAACTGTCATGTGAGTGGTATGTAAGTAAGTTGGGAGCAGAGTGTAGTTAGATGAATACTCGCGAAAGGAGAGTAAATACTCGCGGAAGAGAGAGGAATACTCGCGGAAGGAGAGCGAATACTCGCGGAAGAGAGAGGAATACTCGCGGAAGGAGAGTAAATACTCGCGGAAGGAGAGTAAATACTCGCGGAAGAGAGAGGAATACTCGCACGGAGCAAGAATACTCGCGGAAGGAGAGAGGAATACTCGCGGAAGAGAGAGAAATACTCGCGGAAGAGAGAGCAAATACACGCGGAAGAGAGAGGAATACTCGCGGAAGTTACGTAGATACCGATAAAGCTATTCTTAATTTTGCCAATCAAAGTATTTTTCTTGTTAGATCAATGAACAATCAAAGCTCAAATTTCATTGATTGCTACGGCAAAGAACAATTTTCGATTACCTTTGAGGTTGATGGATTAAGTGCATTAGAGACTATTCATAAAATTTTTAAAGAGAAAGGAATTAGGGTTGGAGAAGTTGAAAATAGGGGGCATGCTGGAAGAAATTTTATTTTTCACGATTTAGAAGGAAATAAATTCGATGTGTGGAGTGAGCTGAGTCCTACATTTATAGAGAAATATAAGGGTGAAGAGTAAACCAATATTGAAAGAAGTAGAAGCAATATTTATTCTGATTCCACTAAATTTCCCAGACAATTATTTTGGAGTTAGTAAATTATATAGAAGGAGAGACGAAATTTTATCTTGTATGATCGAATGGAAATACTCTAGAAATTGTCAATTTAACTATATAGAAACACTATTTCTTGAACAGAAAATTTATAGAGGGCCACTTATTATTATAAGTGACCCTTAGTAACAAAGCTTCGGAGGTGTAAGACTAAAACAATCTTACATTACTAAGATATGATACGATGTTATTCTTGCATAGTTAATTGCCTGAGAAATAGTTTAACTTCTTTCAGCGGGTGTTTGGACACCCGCTGAAATAGAGGAGCTCAGTCTAAGAACGCCACGTCCTGTGGCAACGACTGAGTGACCAACTTCGTGTTGCTGCCGCTGCGTTAACACTACGCTTTCGCACAGAAAACATTTGTTGGCCTAAAGCCTCCGGCGGATGTCACGGAATCGGAAAGGAGTTAATAAAGGATGTTAGCCTAAAATCATCGCATCCATGCGATAACGGCTAACTGACCTGCATCATGTTGCTGCCGCTACATTAGCACTGCGCTTTCGCACAAAAAACATCTGCAGGACAAAGCACAAAACCGATTCCAGACGCATTGTTTATCTATGCGAAAGTGAAGCGACAGCTACAATTATGCCGAGGCATAATTGATAATATTAGTTATTTTAAAGGCATAAAAGCTGCGGGATTTAATTGTTCAGATTCTATCACGATACCAGTTAATCCTTTATCCGTTTTAGTTTCATGCCATTCATCCTTTTCCCAAAAACTGCGTCTCCAGGCTGGACTTGATAATATTGCTCCTGTTCATTTCTTACATATCCTTCGCCTTCTAAAATTAAGAGTAGCTGGGGAACCACTGCTTGATGATAGCCAATAACACCGTTTTCTTCTAAATACATGCACCCGATACTAGCTGGTACTTCTGTGTTAATAATGCGAGACATAATAAAGTTTGACTCAAACTGAGTTATGTTTTTCCCATTCTCTTTAGACAATTGATAAAGTTTCATTTGATTCCTCCAAACTTAAATTATTTTTTTACAGCATGAACGTAATGAATCGTTTCAAAAGCTGTTAGATAATCTTTTCGATTGTCAAAATAAAGCTCATTAATTGTATATGGCGACAGATGTTCATAAATAAGTAGGTTTGAGTTTTCTAACATTTTTTCCATTTCTTTATAAGTGAAACACGATTTCATCGGTTCACCACTTGCAGCAGCCATTTTCACCATGTTATCTACTCGGTTTGAAATTCCTTGTTCTTTAAATAGTTTTTCATCTGCATAGTCCAACACTATCGAACTTCCTGTTGGTACATTGGCAAACAAATGATCAATTAAACTTGAAATTTCATCTTTCGTTAAATAATAGGAAACACCTAGTAGACTAAAGAAAGTTTTTTTATTGTCAAAGCCGATATCCATTAGATTTTGATATGAAAACTTTTTTGTGAAATCCATCGAAACGAAATGTACATTAATTGGAAGCTTTAAATTAACTTCAGCTAATCTTTTCTTTTTAAATTCCTGTGTTGCAGGGTGATCAATTTCAAAGATTTCCAAAATGTTTTCAAGTTCCGGGTGTCTTAAGCTAAATGTATCTAACCCTGCTCCGAGAATGACGTATTGCTGTAAACCTAGCAAAACTTCATTCAGTAAAACTTTTTCACAATATGCTGCACGTGCCAAGGGTGTAGGGGAGAGTTGAGTTTGCACAATCCATTTTAATAGCTCTTCAGTTTGTCCATTTAGTTTTACTGCGATTTCTTTGTTGAAAAACTGGATACCTTGAACCATATTTGTTTGAATGTCATTGAACTCTTGTTGTGTGATCAATTCTTTAGCTAGGTAGTCATCAAAAATTTTAGGTGTATCGAATTGACTATGATAGGCTCTACTAAAAGCTGAGATTAATGAAGTTAAACTGGATTCATCTTTGTTCATGCAAATACACTCCTTCAAAAAAAAATAGGATTCCCCTGGCCAGGAGAATCCTATTGTACAAATAAATTGATTAAAAGTAAATTATTGCATAAAAAACTTTTTTTGTCAAATTCGAGGTGCCGAGAAACAACTAGATAAAGAAATCTACTTAATCAAATTTTTGGATAAATATTTTACCGTTCGGTTGAATTTCTGCATAGAAAACTTCTTCGATTGATTGTATATTTTCCTTTTTTAATTCGTTATCTAACCATTCTCTGCTTTTTCCAACTTCCAGGAAATTTTTTGTTAATAGCTTACCATCTGTGATAATTTCAATGGGTATAAAAGAAGGAGGTGAAGGAAAGATTTTTAAATCTATCCTTTGCGTGCCTTGAAATTCAGGCTTTTTCAAAATACTAAGCATGCCATTTGGTTCTAATATAGCATAGTCAATTTCTGTAATTGAAAAAACTTGATACTGTCTAATCATCATTGTTAGATCATCAATATTAATTTTAGTGTTTGCTAAAGCTTTTCTATCTATTTTCCCTTTTTTAATAACGATTGTCGGTTGTCCATCAAGTAATGTTCTTGCTTTTCCGGATTTTAGAGCGATGTAACTAATTAAAGTAGTAAGCGCACACCAAACGATTAAGCTTACTAAAAATTTAGTGTATACAATTGTTTTTAAAACTACCATATTGGCAGCCATTGAACCAATTGTAATACCAGTTACGTAGTTAAAGAAGGTTAAGTGACTTAGTTGTTTTTTACCTAGAAACCTCGTAAGTGTCAGAAGAACAAAAAAACTAATAATCGTTTGAACAACTACTTGTAAATAACCTGTGTACAAATTCTCCCACTCCTTATCTAATCCCTAGAATACCCAATGAATTTTTAAAAGATACTCCAATACAAAAACAGAGTGGATTCAAATTTACATTTCATTAAAAATATAACAGGATCAGTACATTATTGGATCTTCATCATAATGTAGGGTTGATTTCCGTTCCGACTGGGCGCTTTGCCGCTGACGCTTCGCTTTCGCGCAGATAAAACATTTGTTGCTGACGCTTCGCTTTCGCACAGAGCAGAGCTTCCTGGGGGCGTCCGATGAGCCGCTTCACTCGCGCTGCTCGCTCCAGGGTCTCATCTGTGACGCTAATCCCCAAGGAGTCGCCCAGTCTCCACTCCAATCAACTTAATACATGGTATACGTTTCAACAAATTTTATCTCTTAGCTTCGGTAATGAACCTATGATTATCAATAATGGAAAATATAATCGGTATTTTGGTAATATAAGTATTATTTGGTTAAAAGGAGAGTTTTTATGGATTCTAGAGTTCCTATTCAAGTTCGAAAAATTCTAAATGAATATATAACCCTATTTCAAAATAAAATACCGAATACGCTTGAAGGGTTCTATTTACATGGTTCAATAGCGCTTAACGCTTACATAGACGGTTCTAGTGATATTGACTTTATTGCAGTTGTCAATAGATCCTTAACCGAAGAAGATGCAAAAATAATATCCGATCTTCACAAAGAATTAAATCGAAAATACAAGGATACAGGAATGGATGGATGTTATTTACTTGTTGAGGATATTGGTAAGAAGCAGAGTGAGGTAAAAGGTTGTTTAAACGTAAACGAAGGTAAAACTAGTTGGAGTAATGATAATATTAACCCAATTACTTGGTGGATTTTAAAAAATAAAGGGATAACCATTTTAGGACCGGATTTAGCTACGTATAGCTTTCGTGTAGATGAAAGAGTGCTTAGTGATTATGTTTTAGAAAATATGAACAGTTATTGGTCAAGTAGATTGAAAAAAATTAAAAAATATAAAGCATTTTTGATACCAAATAAATTAGTTGATTTAGAAGTAGAGTGGTCAGTTACAGGGATTTTACGGCAATTTTACACACTGCAAGAACAAGATATTGTTTCGAAAGTAGATGCTTGTAAATATGCAATGCATCATTTACCAGAAAGATTTCACAATATTATTAACGAAGCCATCAGTATTCGAGAAGGTTCCAATATACGCTATTGTAATTCGAAAAAACAACGCATTGATGACACTATTCAATGTATGACTTACATACTTGAGCATTGTAATAGTGTCAAAAAGTAATGAAATGTGGCTTATCACCACATGTTTTGGTAATGAGCTTGAAATGTTCCAATTTACCTAGTATTACCTTTCGTGGAAAATGTGATAAAATTAATAAGTCTTAAATGACAATTTCATTTAGGGGGTAGATATTATGAACAAAAATTATGTTAGCGCCGTGATAAACAAAAAGGGGAAATCGTCTAACTAAAAAATTATATAGCGTTTCCTCAAATCGAAAGGGGAAAGTTTTTTGAATCAAGCACTACTTATTATTGATGCTCAGCAAGAATTAATGGATGGCAATGAGAAAGAAAAAGCAGTTTTTAATAAAGAACATCTAATTAGAAATATCAATTTAGTCATTGACAAAGCAAGAAAATCCGATGTACCAGTTGTCTTTGTAAGGGATCTCGATGTTGCGGAAGGTAAAGGGACTGGGTTTGATATTCATAATGGCATTCGTGTACCTAAGGAAGTAATGATTTTCGATAAAAAAGCAACGAATTGTTTCCATGGGACTGAACTGCTAAATCATTTGCAATCTCAAGAAATTAATCATGTTGTTGTAATGGGATGCTCGACGCAGCACTGTATCGATAGTGCCGTAAGAACTGCGACTATAAGTGGTTTGGATGTCACGTTAGTGGGTGATGGTCATTCAACAGTGGACAGTGATGTTTTAAGTGCAGAACAAATTATAAAGCATCATAATCATACACTTCATGGTCATTACAATGTCGAACACTTTTCAGTTGTTAGAAATTCAGAAGAAGACTTGTTTCAACCTACACATGATTCGTATAGATAAGAAAAAATGTATAGGGCACTCATATTTATGGGTGTCTTTCTTTTTTGAAATTATTTTTGATTTTCTAGAGGAAGAGCCTTGGATAGTAATGTTTAGTAAATAAATTGTAAGTAGAAAGGCGGGATAGTATGACCATATATATTGCATTTCTTAGAGGAATTAATGTAGGCGGGCATAATAAAATAATCATGGCGGATTTAAGAAGTTCTCTAGAGCAATTAGGATTACATAATGTGAAGACTTATATCCAAAGTGGAAATATTCTTTTTGAATCAGACGAAACTGAGGAGCTTTTGCAAACGAAAATTCACGATAAAATTAAAGAGGATTTTGGGGTATCTAGTGTTGTTGTCATAAGGACAGCAGAGGAAATACAGCAGATCGTTAGTCAATCCCCTTTTTCTGATCAGGAGATTTCAGAAGCGGAGCAATCATGTAAGGGGGAATGCTTGCATGTTGCTTTGTTGCCGGCAGCTCCTTTAAAGGTTAATAGTGACAAGTTTTTATCCTATGCAAACGAAAAAGAGCTTAGTGTCATTGATGGTAGAGATGTGTATCTTTTATTTTATGACAGCATTCGAAACTCCAAACTCGGTAATAACCTAATAAAGCTTGAGATTCCAGCAACTGTCCGTAATTGGAAAACACTCATGAAACTATCGAGTATGGTCGAAGAAGTCAAACATATGAAGAGTGAATAATATTTATCAAAGCTCTTTATTAAGCATTCGTATATCGGATTTACAAAAATGCATAAAAAAAGATTTCAATAATTAGGATTATATGGTAATATAGTAATGTCATGGTTAACAAATGAACACGCATAAAGAAGGCTAGGTATTCACAAATTTTTTGTGAGCCTAGCTTTTTTGTGTTGACGAATCGTAACAATAAAAACCAACAAGTTATTTTGAACTGCATCCCAAATTTGGGGTGCAGTTTATTTTGTAGATAATCCCTACGAGAGAATTACAATTAATAAATTTGTAAGGAATGAGTAAGAAAAAAGAGATGATCGATTCGTACAATAAAGTACATGAAAGGGGTCGTTTCGGTGTAAACATGTATGGAGAATGGTGAAATTATATTGCTTTTTTGGATCAAGATTACTGAAAGGATTTCAATTTATGAAAAAAACATAGCTCTTTAGAGGAGTATTTCATGAATAAACGAACGGAGAGAGAATCCATGCTTAAACTGATGGAACTAGGATGGAAAAAATATCATTTATCTAAATATTTAACAGGAATAATAATTTTTATTGTGGCAACCTATCTTCCGGTTAACCTTGTCCCGTTTGGATTTAAAGTTGTAAGTGGACTGATTTTTTCAGATTATACAGGACAAATGCCATTATTGACTATTCTTTTCAAAACAATATTGACAATTATTTTAGCTGTTATTTTATTACGTTTATTAATTGAAGAATACAAGAATAGTTATGGTCTACCAATATTCAACATAATGAGTATTGTTTATATTATCATGCAATAAGGAGAGATGGTTCTATGCTACATTTACTTAAGCTGGAAATGAAGAAATTCAATTTAGGTTGGTATGTAAAAGGTGCAATTATTGCAAACATCATTATAACTGCAGTAGTGTGTTTCGTAATTTATATAGCACAAAGAGAAGGGGATATACCCATTTCAACATATGAAGATGTTTATGTACTGATTGGTGCAAGTGTGAGGGCAACGTTTATTGTGTTTGCCTCTGTATTAATTGCAAAATTAGTTATTGAAGAGTATAAAAACAGAACAATTTTGATTATGTTCACTTATCCGGTTAGTCGTAAGAAATTGATTGCTAGTAAACTGGCCTTGATCGCTTTTTTAACCTTAATGACTATGATGTTGTCAAATATCGTTGTAGCTGGTCTTTTTTCGATCATTAATATTTATTTTCCTATCGTACCATTTACAATAACTGCAAGCCAGTTTATTGGAGAAGTCATAAACATAGTTCCTTTTGCTATTGCCGCAACAGGAACAAGCTTAATTCCATTGTATTTTGGGATGCGTAACCATTCAGTTCCGGCTACAATTGGTTCATCTTTACTTGTGGTGGCAATTGCTTGTGCTTATAACCCAGAAATATCATTAGTAACCTTCATTCCACTGCAATTAGGACTTGCAGCAGTTGGAGTAATAATTGCGTACATAGGTATTCGTAATATTGAAAATGTAGATGCAATGTAATTTGTAGTAAAGTTAAGCAGAATCAAAAGACTATCGAAATAGAAGAGTTTTAGTAATTAATATTGGTGTTTACAATAAAAAATGTAAAGAAAGAAGGCGACAAGAAATGGGAATGACTATAGGCATTATTACAGGTGCAGTTTTGGGTGTGGTTTTATTATTAATTAGCATGATATTATTTTGGATAAGCAAGAGAGGACAAGAAGAGAGTCCCTATGCAATATGGATACTGGTTGCGGGTTTGCTAGCGTTAATTACATCTGGAAGTAATGCTTTAAAGTATCTCTTATAAGGTACTTAATTTTAATGTAGTTAAATGATATCTGACTTTCATTTTGGCTCACTATATTTGTGATACTGAGGGGATTTTTGTAAGACTTTGAAGATTCGAATGGGCTGATGATAAGGAAAACTTATGTATTTGAATAAAACATCATAAATTTACTTTATACTCTTAATTTGATAACGTAAAAGAAAGGAGGCGGGAAAGGTGAGAATTTTTGATGCACATTTTCACATTATTGATTTTGATTTTCCTATTACTGAAAATCAAGGATATGTACCACCTAGCTATGTTGTAGAGGATTACCAAAAAGAAACAGCGACTTATAATATCGTCGGTGGTGCAATTGTATCAGGTTCTTTTCAAGGTTTTGACCAAGCTTATTTATTGAATGCTTTAGAGAAAATGGGATCTGCATTTTGTGGTGTTACACAGCTACCATTTTCAGTAACAGATGATAAGATTATGGACTTACATAAAAAAGGTGTGCGAGCACTACGATTCAATGTGAAGCGTGGTGGTTCCGAGGATTTAACGAAGCTCGATTACTTTGCAAGACGTGTTTATGATTTAACTGGTTGGCATAGTGAATTATATATCGACGCAAAAGATTTATCTGAAATTGCACCAACTATTGAAAAATTACCGGCGATTTCAATTGATCATTTAGGGTTATCTGAGGAAGGCTTACCTCATTTGTTGCGCCTAGTAGAAAAAGGTGTACGAGTAAAGGCGACTGGTTTTGGTCGTGTAGAGCTCGATGTAGAACAAGCTTTGAAATCAATTCATGCTGTTAATCCAGAGGCGTTAATGTTCGGTACAGATTTGCCGTCAACACGAGCAAGAAGACCGTTTGCTTATGCAGATATTGAACTAATTCGAGAATTGTTTGATTCAATGTCTACGGAAAAAATTCTTTATCAAAACGCGATGAATTTTTATTTCAAGTGAGTTTTTTTAGTAGAAGTACCCCTAATGCCAAAATTGAATAAAATTCATAAATTACGATCTTTCAAAAAACAACCTCAATAATTGAGGTTGTTTTTTCATTACTATATAGAACTTATGGTGAATAACCATATTTTTTTAACATTACAACATCTCCATTATTTTTTGAAAAAACTTTATAAACATATCCTACACGATATTCGTAATTTTCTTCCCATTTAATTACATCATAGAATCTTTCAGGTACAGCTAATTTATGACCATCTAACATAAGGAAAATATCCCCTTTTTCTTCTGTCCTATTTTCTTTCCCAATTTGATAGACACCTTCTACATAAGTATCATTAATCAAATAAAAAAATAGTCCACATGCAAAAATTAAAAATATTACTAATCCAATATAAAAACGCATATACCTCATCGTAGTTTCCTCCTTGTTCACATAATAAAAACTCTAACTTTAAGGAGTCACAACCTTCAAGGGCTATTTTAATAATCAACTTATAAAGGTATTTTTATTTTTAGTCTATCATTTCCTTTCCTAAAAACATGAAATTTTGTTAAAAGGGAGTATAAAATGAAAAAAGGGGCCTTGTTTTAATAGGATCAGTTTTTGGATTATTGATTTCTGTTGTCATATCTTTTGTAATTCTATTTATAGTCAAATTGTTTGTTGGAGGTGTTATGAGTTTTTCAACGGATAAATGGCTTTACTATACTTTATCAGTACCAATGATAACTATTTTTGGAGTTTTAGGAGCATATTTCTATGATCATTCGAAATTAAGTAATAAAAAGATGTGGAAGGTTAGTTTTATAAGTGCCTTAACGATAAGTTTAATTAGTGGAACTGTTGGTAGTATTATTTGTGACATCATTATTGGAGGAAGCTTACAAGGTATTAATTTTGAAGGTAGGGTTATATGGGGAATAATATATACTTTGATTTTTTTACCTGTAACTGTAATGGTTGGTAAAATAATAATCGAGATTTTCGCTCAATTTATTAAGGCAATAAAGAAATAGAAAATATAGTTTCTTAATCAAACTCAGACGTTTTAAACGTCCGAGTTTTTTATTTATGTGGTTCTTCTCATTCAAATAAGCAATAGGACACATAATGTATTTCATTCAATTCATTGATTGACTTTACTCCATGCTTACTTCGGCACCATTTTACAAAGTTTTGAGTATCTAATATTGTATTGGCCATTTGTTTTTTTTATGAATATTGTTTGTTCCAATCTTCAAAGCCTCACGCTTGGATTCCCCAATTGAAAATGCTTCTTAAAAAATGACAATGGAGCAATTTTGCAATCGAAACAGTTAGTTCAAGCTCTGAGCATCGTTATTTTCTTTAATAATATCTTCTTTCTTTATGTTTGCAATAAATACACCTATTAAAGTAATCAAGCCACCTGTTACAGCTGAAAAATGTGGAACCTCACCAAGCCAAATCCATGCGATAAGAAATGCAAAAACAGAGGTTAAATAAAGCGTACTTGTTGCTTCAGCTGCCCCTGTTCGCGAAGTAACATAAGCTAGTGTAAAATAAGGAATGATTGTTGGAAAAATTCCAAGATACAAAATGACTAATGTTGCATTTAACGGGGCATCCATTATTGCTTCACTTAGGCCAGGTGAGAATAGTAACATAAAAATAGTACCTGACCAAATGGCGTACATCGTAAAGGGAATAGCGCCGTATTTTTCTAGATAACGATGTTGAAAAACAAAGTAAATACTTTCTGAAAGGGATGCTATTAAAACGATAATAATCCCCGTATTAAAAGAAAAACCTTCAGTTGAACCTCCTACTGTAATAAATGCTACACCAGAAAAGCTAAGCAGTGAACCAAGCCATGCCCATAATCCAAGCTTCTCACGATAAAAGAATACAGCTAACAAAGCAGTGAATATCGGAGTTGTGGAAACAAGTAAACTTGCAACCCCAGCACTAATCGTTTGCTCTCCATAATTTAGTGCTACTTGATAAACAGTGAAACCTAAAAAGCCAAGTAATAAAATAATGGGGATATCTTTTAACTCAGGCAAAGGAGTTTTTGTAATAACTGCTATGATTATTAAGACGAATGAGCCGACTAATAATCGTAAAAGTGATATATGTTCAGGTGAATAGGCTGTCAATGCCACTCGAATTCCTGGAAAAGCCGATGCCCATAAAATGATTGTTATGAAATGAGCAGAAATAATCTTAAGATCTAATGTTTTTAACATGAATACACCTCGTTATCCAACCAATTAAATTTATGTTTTCAATATTAATAGGATTTTGGTAAAATTTCTCCAACAGGTTAAAATGAAAAAAACCAACCAGTTTAGAAAAGAGAGTACATATGAAAAAACCAAAATATCAATGGATTATTGATTTTATAAAAGAAAAAATTGCTACAGGGGAGTGGGCAATCGGAAGTCCCATACCAAGTCAACGTAATTTGGCAAAACAGTTTGAGGTTAATCGTAGTACAGTCATAACAGCACTAGACGAACTTATCGCAGAAGGACTAATTGAAGGTAAAGCCGGGAAGGGAACAGTCGTCACTAATAATACGTGGACTTTAATGGGGGCAAAATCCTTATCGAACTGGAATGAAAATGTCACTTTAGGCATTCATAAACCTAGCGTTTCTATGGTTCAGGAGATTAACGAAGCGGAATCGAATACGAATCTTATTCAACTGAGTAAAGGGGAGTTATCACCAGAGATGTTCCCTTTAGAAGAGATGAAATTCATTGTTCAAAAGGTATCGAATCAATTAACCTCGTTTGGCTATGAAGAGCCAAAAGGAAATATAAAATTACGACAAGCCATTAGTGACTATTTAAAGGTGAGAGGGGTCGAAGCGTCTCCGTCGTCCATTCTCGTTGTTTCTGGTGCGCTCCAAGCTTTACATTTAATTTCGATCGGACTCCTAAAAAGAGGTTCAACTGTATTGTTAGAAATGCCGTCTTATCTTTACTCGTTGACTGTTTTTGAGTCTGCGGGGATGGAGTTGCAAGGATTAGCGATGGACAATGAGGGGATTATCATCGATTCAATTTATCCAACAAAGGAAAAAGGGAAGAATATATTATATACGATTCCAACCTTCCACAATCCAACAGGCGCTTTAATGCAAGAAGGTAGACGAGAGAAATTAATTGCATACTGTGAAAGAGAGCAGCTGCCAGTTATAGAAGATGATGTGTACCGTGATTTATGGATTGATAACCCACCACCTATACCACTGAAAGCAATGGACCATTACGGAAATGTTTTATATGTTGGGAGTTTATCAAAAACCCTTAGTCCAGGATTACGAATTGGCTGGATAGTCGGCTCGGAGTCAGTCATTAATCGATTAGCAGATTTAAAAATGCAATCCGATTATGGATCAAGTACCCTTTCCCAGCTTGTTGCAGCAGAGTGGCTATCTAGTAATTGCTATGAGGATCACCTTCATAAAGTAAGAGAACAACTAAAGATTCGTAGAAAAGTTGCATTAGATGCAATGGACAAATATTTAAGTCCTTACGCTACATGGGACATCCCAAAAGGTGGATTGTTCATATGGGTTAAAATAAAACCTGAATTTAAAGTGAAAAGGCTATTTGAAAAATCCTTATCCAAAAATATTCTTCTAAATCCCGGTAGTATTTATGCTGAAAAGTCTGGCCAGTTTATACGAATCTCCTATGGCTATGCTTCACTCGATGAAATAAAGGAAGGCATTTTTAAATTAAGCGAAATAATTAAGAATCAATAGATTGTAAAGTTCTTGGATTAAATGGAGGAGTTAAATGAAAATACTAAACAAATTGCCAAAAAGTAACCCGAATTTACATGTAGATTTAATTAACAATGGCTGGATTCCGATGAAAGAACCTAAAAATTTAACTAGTGCTATATTGTTATCTATCCCTTTAATGATTGTCGCTTCAATGATTTCTATTGGGGTAATAAATATTTTTTCTAGTATTTCTTTGAGAGATTTCGGATTTACATCTGGTGGAATATCAATAACCATTAACTTAAGCGTTATTTTGGGGATCGTCTTACTATTAATCATTCACGAATTACTTCATTTGATGTTCATTCCTAATTTTATGAAATCAGAAAAAACTTCTGTAGGGCTTACTCTGTTCGGGGGTTTTGTCATTACAGAAGAAGAGATTTCAAAATCAAGATATATAATCATTACGATTGCTCCTTTTTTGATACTTTCAATAATTTTTCCACTAATTTTAAGTTCATTTGGACTCTTAACAACGACAATAAAGTTCCTGATCATACTAAATTCATTGGGATCGTCAGTTGATTTACTAAATCTTCTTCTTATAATGAAACAGGTGCCGAAAAATGCAACATTAATATGTAATGGACCAAACACTTATTGGAAAAACGTTCAGACTGAACAAAAAGGGTAAAAATTAACAAATAAATCAGTAATAGAAACATTGAAAGAGGAAGATGAAATGAAATCAACCCGACGCTGGGCGCTTTCCGCGCCAATGAGCCGGCTATACAATGATTTAAAAATGTCCTAAAAGCCCTTTTTACTAAGGGTTTTAGGACAAGCGACTTACAACTTATTCCACTAAAGAAAGATGGTTAAGCTAGACCTTTAATATATTTCGTAACATTCCCTAAACAACAACTACCTTGAGGATTGTTTATCTCGCAGCCACAACGGTTTTCTTTTATATTTGCACGAATATGTTCTAATGGATTAGGCGAAAGTTCATTTTCAACATATTGTTTAATTTTTTCTTTAGTCCAATCAAAACAGTAACAAACCGGTGTACTTAATGAGTCATCCTTTTGATGTACGGCAACCTTTATATCAGATAGAAGGTACTCCTTATAACTGGTATCAAAATAAACGACATGACAATCATTAGTAGAACAAAAATAGTGATTTTCCATAGCATTTATAGATCCTAATACAGATGGTTTCATCATTGATTTAATTGTTATTAGCTGCACATTTTTAGCTTTATTTTTGCAAGAAGGACATACAATAGCGTTTTCATTTATATTTTTTTTATGGCTACTATCACAACAGTTTCCCATCATTTTGCCACCTTTACTTATTATTTTTAGTCTCTAAAAGTTTCAATAGCATGATAATCGCACATCATTTTTTGGTAAGGATTCATAATTCATCTTATATTAAGTATAAACCATTATGCTGAGGTACAGGGTAAAGAAAATTAATAATTATTTGATTCAACTAATCATTCTCAGAATAACAACAATATAGTGAACACGTATGAAAAAATGACGAATTACTTACATAAACTGCACCTTCAATTGTTAGTTAGTGTGTAATGTCCTCTTTGGAGCAATTGAATATTCTTTTACAATAGTCGCTGTTAAGGCATATGTCCATGGTCATGATACGTTAACAGATTGGTGTGGAAGAATAATCATTTAACGTAAAAAAGGAGATTTATAGAGTAGAAAATAGTAAAATTGATAAGCTGATAGCCAAAAAAGTATTTGTTTGGTAATTTTACGAGTGTTAACGAAAATGAACAAACACTTCGAGGTTCATGTCAGTAGGATAATGAATTAAACGTGAAGAGGGGACTATTGGAATTGTTTATAGTGGCAATATTGATTACTTTAATTTTCGGCAGTATTTCTTATATGCTGTTGAAGCATCCTGAGGGTGCTATACAGATGAGTTCCTTTTCAGATGAATTCAAAAAGAAACCATTTTTTAAAATGTTCCTAAAGTTTATGGGTTGGTGGTTTTTATTACTGGTGATAGCAGCATGGATTGTTGCATTCATCTCCCTGTTTGAATGATGTTATAAACTTTTTGAGGAAATTTGACTGAATGAAAAAAGCCGTAGCGTAGTAATACGCTACAGCTAATAGTTGGTTATGCCCATTAATGACTTTTTCATAATATACATAAGAAGGGCAAGTGTAGCTATATTTGGTTATTAAACTCATATTGGAATATACACATGCGAAGGGCGTCTCGATATTTACCTTCAGTAAAAAATTCTTCTTTAAGTTCTCCCTCAATATGAAATCCAGCTTTTTTATAAATGTAAATGGCTTTTTCGTTTTGTTTATCAACAATTAAATATAGTTTGTGTAGATTTAGAATATGAAAGGCGTATTTCATTGCCAAAATAGTAGCAGAGTAGGCATATCCATTTCCTTGGGAATTAGGATCAATAATAATTTGAAATTCTGCATTGCGATGGATCAGGTCAATTTCAACTAATTCCACTAGCCCAAGAATTTCCTTTTCTTTTTCAACTATAAAACGTCTTTCACTTTGTTTATGGATATGCTTTTCAAATAAATCTTGTAGTTCTACAAAAGATTCGTATGGTTCTTCAAACCAATATGACATGATTCTAGAATCATTATTTAATTTATGAACATATTTTAAATCTTCTCTTTCTAACGGTCTTAACTTGATACTTTCTGACATAATCGATGTTCCTCCTAAATTTATAAAAGTGTATGTTTTACATACAAACAATTATTCCAGGTATAAACTATATGCTGTATAGTAACTATATAGTCAAGGAACCAACGAAAAAAATACTTTTCAGAGGTATTCCGGAAAATGTATTGCCTCATATCTTCAAACCTTTGTACCGCGGAGAGTACTCTCGAAATCGTCAAACAGGAGGTTCGGGTCTTGGATTAACGATTACTAGCATATTTTTGTCTTTCTCTGCCAAACCCGTTTGATGTACATGAGGAAAGATGTTTAGTGACTCTGTCAAGAAAACATGGAGATTAATAAAAATGCTTTAAGCAGTGCCCTTTTGGCCAAGTTTACAATCAAATTTAGTAAAAAGAAGGTAGATTAATATTTATGTTTTCAGGATTTGAATGGTTCCCTAAAAAATGGGGGAAAAGAAAAGTTTCGGAGCGGTTTCTTCAAGCAAAATTTACTGAAGAAGGTAAAGGGATTACGATTACTACATATGCTATTGATTTATATATAATATCGATTCCTTTAGAAGTGAAAAAATATAATTCACTATAACTTCTTACAGCGGGTGTTCAAACATCCGCTGAAATAGAGGAACTCAGACTAAGAACGCCACGTCCTGTACAAATTATCAAATTGGTCTGTATATGCACGATTTTATATAGACAGTGCACCAGCAGCGTTTTTCTGCAAAATAAATCCCAAAAAGCCTTGTATTAACTGTGTTTATACGCCTTTACATAAAAAACTGTATTGACATTCATTTGGGAACTTTTTTATTGTGGTTGGATAGTTAGACATCTGAATTTTGATTATTATATTTTAAGTTTTTTAACTTAATGATGAATAGCATTATGACTAAAATCATCAGAAATAGACCTAGATAGAGTAGCCCTTTTCCTAAGGGATAGTTTATTGCATATACTTTTTGAAATTCCAATAGCTCTTTACTACTTATAGAATTAATATCTTGTAAAGGGAAAAGGATTGTTTGTAATATATATCCAATTACTATTGAACAAAATGATAAAAAAATTATGCTAAAAAGTGTTATTTTATTAAAAATAAATCGCATAATGTCACCTCGGTTTTTTCTCTATTTCTTACAAAGACGTTTTCACTCAATAAAGGTTGTTCAATACAAAAAAGTCCCAAAGCGAGGTTCGGGAACTTTTTATACTTAACGTTGTAATTACTTATTACGCATTTTTATGACGTGACCCTTATATAGACAATATTTGAGAAATCAGCCTACCTTTAATGAAGCATCTGAAGTTTTTACTTTAATATTAGTTAATGTGTTTTATTGACCTAGACTTGAAGGAGAATTTCTTTAATTGATTTGTATTTGATTTAAAATGTGAAAATAAAAAACATCCCATAATGACAATCAATCCCCCAATCCCTTGCGTCCAAGATATGCTCTCTCCTAAAAATAAAAACGCTAGAAGTGCAGTGAAAATCGGATTGAAATTAAGGAAAACACCGGATGTGGTAGCACCTAGTTTTTGAATTCCAATGCTCCAAAGTACCATACAAACGACAGTGGAGATAAACCCTGTATATAAAATTGATAGTATAAAAGAATGATTAATATTAGAAATGGTAAAATCCTTAAGGTTAAAAGGCAATAGTAAAAGAAGTCCGAATATGCCTGAATACAAATTAGCCATTAATGGCGAGGTAGTTTTCATTGCCCATTTATTACAAACGGAATAAATACCCCATACACATACAGCGGCAAGCATCCATAAATCACCCACATTAAAATGAAAAGACAATAATAGGCTGATATTCCCCTTTGAAAGTACGAGAAGAACACCGAACAGCGAAAGAAGCATTGCAAGTGCTTGAAGAATATTCATTTTTTCCTTTAGAAAAACAATTGAAAAAATCGCAATTGAAATTGTATTTAATGTTGAAATGAAGCCAACATTCGTCGACGTAGTTCTTGCCAATGCTAAAAATTGAAAGATATTGAACAATACTACACCTGTAACGCCCATTAACAATAAAGGGAGGAGGGCATCTCGAGAGGGAAGCAATCTTTTTTCTTTCCACCATACCATTGGAAGAAGCACAGCGACTGCAATGATCCATCTTAAGCTCGTCAATGTTAAGGGAGAGGCATGATCAACAAGAGATTTAGCAACTACAAAATTGCCTCCCCAAAGTAAACTAGTTAAAAGCATTAATAAAACATAGACATTCGGCAAATCACGATCTCTCCTTTGATTCTCGTATGTATATTGAGATTTCAGATAAAAGAATAATAACATTTTTATCATTTTAACTGTATAATATTTTGTGTAATGAATAAAAAACGAAATAACAGTAAGAATAATTGTATTTTGCAGAATAAAATTAATAATAGTTGCTGAATGTAACGAAAATTTCGAATATAAAAAAGGAGGAAAATAGCTTGAAAGATGTTGAAAGAAAGTTATTAGATAGTGTTGATACTCAACTACTAGATATTTTGCAGAGAGAAGTTCAGATAAGTAATGCAGAGATAGCGAGACGGGTGAATTTGTCCCCACCGGCAACCCATACAAGAATAAAACGTTTAGAAAGTGAAGGGTTTATTGACAAACAAGTGGCCATTTTGAATCCTGAGAAACTGGGATTCGATTTACTGTGTTACGTTTTCATGAGTACAAATATTCATCAAGCGAAGGAATTAGAAGCTTTGGAAAATGCCTTAACAACAATGACAGAAATATTAGAATGTCATTGTTTAACAGGAGAGTATGATTATCTGTTAAAGGTTATTATTAGAGATCGAAAAGAATTAGATCGCTTTATAAGAAAATTAAATAGACTGGGCATATCTCGCATTCAAACGAACTTATCTTTACGAGAAGTTAAATATTCAACTGTTTTACCGATATCGGAAGATGAACAGTAGAAGTTCTTCCGAGCCATATGGATTTTTAGCTTCGTCGCATAAATGACTCAAAGACTCAAGCATAATAGGAGGCTTCATGAAAACATTCATATATATGGTACGACACGGTGATTCACCAAAAGACGGCAATGAAAGAACGAGAGAATTAACTGAAAAAGGTAGAATAGACGCTCAACAAATAACTGAAATTCTACAAAAAGAGGACATTAATATTGTTATCTCTAGCCCGTATAGTCGCTCAATCCTAACTGTTCAGAAAGTAGCTGAACAAATAGAAAAAGAAGTAATGGTATTTGAAGACCTTAAAGAGCAAACATTTATTGCTGGTGATAAGCGAATCTCTGACAAGGAATTAATCCCTTTTTTAGAAAAGTCATTTTCTGACTCAACCTATGCTTTAGAGGGAGGTGAGTCAAATGCGGCCTGCCAGAAACGTGCTATAATTGTATTAAAAGAAATAATAAATACATATCAAGGACAGAAAGTAGTAATCGGCACACATGGCGCAGTTATGACTTTAATGATGGGGTTTTATGATAGTAAATACGATTTGAACTTTTTATTACATACAACAAAGCCAGACATATATAGAATGGAATTCGATGGGCAAGAATTGGTCGATGTAAAAAGATTGTGGAAGATTTAAGCAATGGCACTGACAAACATATGAATCGCTAAATTAATAACTATATTAAGCATTTATAGTCAATTTATACCAAAAAAGTTGGTGTGAATTGACTTTTTCAGTGGCTGCGATTTAAGAGTGTGTTTTTTTATTTTATTCTAATGTCGTATCTAGAATTTTGAATAAAACGAACAAGTTTAAAGTTAGTTAATCTGTAAAGACTAGTAGACATTTATAGCTTTTGGATAAGAGATAATGTACATTACACTAGAAGAGAGTAATGTTTCATAGCTTAAGTAGAGGTGAAAGTTAAATGGAGGAAGAGCTAAATAAGAAGTATGAAATAAACAATTATTTTAAAAAACAAATTAATAAAAATAGTTATATTTTAGGTGTTGCTGCTGGTTCTGGAATGACAGCTAAATACGCAGAACAAGGTGGCGCAGATTTTATTCTAGCTCTAAATTCAGGACGATTCAGATTAATGGGGGTTAGTTCATTAGCTGGTTTTTTACCGTATGCAAATAGTAATGATGTTGTTATGGATTTTGCGTGTAAAGAGATCATTCCTATGATTAAAAAAATTCCAGTTTGTTTTGGTTTATGTGCTACAGATCCAACAATTGAATTAGATAGTTATATCGATTTAATTAAACAAAGAGGATTTTCGGGCATTAATAATTATCCAAGTATAGGTCTTGTAGATGGGCTTTTTAGAGAAGCTTTAGAGGAACAAGGAATTACTTATGAAAAAGAGGTAGAAGCTATTCGTATCGCTAATGAAAAAGGGCTGTTTACAGTGGCCTTTGTATTTAACGAAGAACAAGCAATAAGTATGATAGAGGCCGGTGCAGATATAATTTGTGTTCACTTAGGTTTAACGAATGGCGGATCACTAGGAGCTAAAAAGATTTTATCTTTACAGGCTGCCAAAAAGATGGCGGTAAATATTTTTAATAGATGTAATGAACTAAATTCTAACATTATTAAAATGATTTATGGAGGCCCGGTTAATAAACCAATAGATGTTCAATATATGTATGATGATACTACTATTATGGGTTATATCGGAGGTTCTGTGTTTGAAAGGATTCCAAATGAACAAGCTCTCATACATATTACGAAATCATTTAAGCAAACGAACGATTTTCAGTTGGATGATTTAATCGGTAAAATTACTGATGGACTAGGAAGTCAAGCTGATTATATTAATTTTATAAAGAAATACATTAGTTTGCATTATATGGATGAAATATCATTGAATGAAGTGGCACAAATATTAAATTTGTCGCGTTCTTATTTAAGCACATTATTCAAAAAAGAGGTGGGTATTTCATTCACAGAATATCTTATTAACTTTCGACTTAATAGGGCAATTGAAATATTAAAATTAGAAAAATTACCTCTAAATAATATTGCCGAAATGGTAGGTTATCCCGATTATACTCACTTTAGTAAAATATTTAAAAAATATAAAGGTGTATCACCTCAAAACTATTTAACTTCTTTCAGCAGGTGTTTGGACACCCGCTGAAACAGAGGAACTCAGTCAAAGAACGCCACGTCCTGTGGCAATTTATCAGTGCGAAAGCGAAGCGACAGCAAAAACACACGACTGAGTAACTAACTTCGGTGCTGCTACCGCTGCGTTAGCGCTACGCTTTCGCGCAAAAACCATCTGCTGCTGCCGCTTCGCTTTCGCGCAAAAAACATCTGTTGCTGCCGCTACGTTAGCACTGCGCTTTCGCACAAAAAACATCAGCAGGCCTAAGCACAAAGCCGATTCCAGACGCAATTATGCCAAGGCATAATTGATAATATAACAAAGAGACAATTTTATAGAACAAAAACACATTAACTCTCCTAAAAGAAAACTGTATTATGAAATGGAGTAATAAATGAAACCGCTTTCTTATATGATTTTAAAGATCAAGAAGGGAGAGAGTTAATATGAAAACAATTGCTTTGGCTGGAACATTTGATTCAAAAGGAAAAGAGTATTTATATGTAAAAGAGTTGATTGAATCGTTAGGTTTCAATACTTTCACGATTCACACAGGTGTTTTTACCCCAGCATTTGAGCCTGACGTATCAAATGCTGAAGTAGCGGCTGCAGCTAGAGAAGATATACAAGAAATTGCAGCGAAAAGAGACCGAGCAAATGCAACCGCAGTTCTTGCGAAGGGGATGGAAATACTTTTACCGAAATTGTATGAAGCAGGTAAATTCGACGGTGTACTATCCTTTGGAGGTACTGGTGGATCTTCTATTGTAACTACCGGTATGAGAGCATTACCAATAGGTGTTCCTAAAGTAATGGTTTCAACAGTCGCTTCTGGCAATACGGAGCCATATGTAGGTACTAGTGACATTATTATGATTCCATCGGTAGTAGACGTTGCTGGTTTAAATGTAATTTCGACCAAAATATTTACGAATGCAGTATTTGCGATAGCAGGTATGCTTAACTTTGAAAATAAAACTATAGAGAAAAAGAAGCCTCTTATTGCTGCAACTATGTTTGGATTGACAACACCTTGTATAAATCAGGCTAAAGATTTCCTAGAAGCTAGAGGATATGAGGTATTAATTTTCCATGCAACAGGTGTTGGCGGTCGTACAATGGAGAATTTAATAGCTAATGGATTTATAGATGGAGTCCTTGACATAACGACTACTGAATGGGCTGATGAATTAATTGGGGGTGTACTGAAAGCTGGACCGCATCGTTTAGAGGCAGCTTCAATAAAGCAAATTCCTCAAGTTGTATCAGTGGGTGCAATAGACATGGTTAACTTTGGTCCATTTGATTCTGTCCCTGCTAAATTTAAAGGACGAAAATTTTATAAGCATAATCCAACAGTTACTTTAATGCGGACATCGGTTGAAGAGAACAAGCAAATAGGTGAAGTAATTGCAGAAAAATTAGCTTTAGCTAATGAGTATACGGCATTATTTTTACCGCTAAAAGGGCTCTCAGGTCTTGATGTTGAAGGGCAGCCTTTCTACGGTTTAGAGGAAGACCGTATGCTATTTGATACATTAAGAGAAAATGTTGACCAAAGTAAAGTGGAAATGATTGAAATCAATGCGGACATAAATAGTGAAGAGTTTGCACTAGCTGCAGCTAAGAAATTAATTGAATTGATAGAAAATAAAGAGAGGGAAAACGATCATGTTACAGAGACAAGAAATATTGAAACGTTTTAAAGAGGAAATTAATAAAGGAAATATTCTTCTAGGTGTTGGCGCTGGTACAGGAATTACAGCTAAAAGTAGTGAATCTGGTGGAGCTGACATGTTAATAGTCTATAATTCAGGTCGTTATAGAATGGCTGGTCGTGGGTCTCTAGCAGGTTTATTATCATATGGTGATGCGAACCAAATTGTTGTTGAAATGGGTAATGAAGTATTACCCGTCGTAAAAGATACTCCAGTACTAGCTGGTGTTAATGGAACAGACCCTTTTAAAGTGATGAGGGTTTTCTTAAAGCAGCTGAAAGATCAAGGGTTTAGTGGCGTTCAAAACTTTCCTACTGTTGGTTTAATTGACGGTGTTTTTCGTCAAAATCTAGAGGAAACAGGAATGGGCTACGATTTAGAAGTAGAGATGATTAGAGAAGCACATAAATTAGATTTGCTAACTACTCCATATGTTTTCGATGAAGAGCAAGCAAAGAAAATGGCTGAAGCGGGTGCAGATATTTTAGTGGCCCATATGGGATTAACAACAAAAGGAACGATTGGTGCACAAACTGCATTAACTTTAGATGACTGTGTCGATCGAATCCAAAAAATTATACATGCTGGAAAGTCTGTAAATCCTGATATATTAGCAATTTGTCATGGAGGTCCGATTGCAGAACCGGAAGATGCTGCTTATATTATTGAAAGAGTAGATGGAATTGTTGGATTCTTTGGCGCATCTAGTATTGAAAGATTTGCCGCAGAAAAAGGAATTAAGGAGCAAACTGAAGCTTTTAAAGGTATAAAATAATTAACTCGTTTTCTCTTACGATAGTCTGAGTCACTCATTAGTAAACATGAGTGACTTTTTTGTATTCTACGAAAACCTCTTGCTATGCGAGGGGATTCAGAAAGAAAAAGTGAACTGTAAGTGGTACGGTGGAATGACGAGTTGAGCTTACGTTCATAAAAAAACTTCAACTAGAGGATCTTCGAAATATAGGCAGTAGAAAAGTATCGAAAAAAGAAGTTATTAATTTGCGTTGGTGAGTTAGGTGAATCTTGAGAGAATGTGCAATAGCATTAAGAAAAGCGTTGCAATAAAGCAACGCAAAGTTCAAGAAATTCTAGACAATTTTATAACGCTAAAAACAAAGCCTATCAATCCGCAAATCAAGAAAATATAAGCTACTAGTATTGACATACCTTCTAAGTTATTTGTAAAGATTCTATATCCTCCTACTGTACCTAATGCCAAACCACTAACCGAGCTAAGTAATGTTCTATTCTTTTCTGCCAAAAAAACACCTCCAATAATTGGATGATGATATGTTAACACAAAATTAATTATAAGTTAACTTATTTGTGGAGGTTTCCCTTGGAGAATGTCATTTCACAAAGGATGGTTAATCGAAAGAAATGAACAGTAATGGAGGTATAGAAATGGTAACAACATTGGATTACAACGAAAGAATATAATTAAGTGATTTCCAGTTGTTTACGGCTTGCAGTTAAACTATTTTTTACACCAGGTACATATTGAAAATGAAAATAATTAAAGAAAACGAGTGAATCAACATATTTTTTTGAATATAATGTTTGAAACTAAAAGAAATAGGGAGATGGTGAAGTGAGCGAAATAGATAAACGAAACAGATTAAGCGAAGAACCATTCGATTATCAAATAACGAAAAAAGGAACGGTTGTCATATATTACGAAGGGAAACAAATTAAAATAGTAAAGGAGAGGGAGGCTGAGCGTCTTATAGCGAGGATCAAAGAAGTTGAAGATAATTTAACAGAGGTACAGTTATTATTAGCTAAAATTACGGGTAATTTTAAACGTGGTAACGAGAAATTTGGAAAAAATAAAAGACAGTAAAACAAAGACTTTACTCCTTAAATTCGCAAAGGTGGATTAGTGAATAGTTTTAAAGAAACTGTGCAGTAAAAAAGATGGATTTCCCATCTAGGTATACTACTTATCTATATCTAGCTTTTCAGATATATTCCTTAGAATTTCGTTTCGTTCTTCCTGCAAGTTAATGAATTTAATCATAAACCAAATTACAAATATAAAAAATAATATTACAAGCATTATATTAATAAAACCCCTTTTTGAGTAATTATACCATAAATGTAAAGTGATTAAAAAAGGGGAGAATGACAATCATGTCAGAAAGATATTTTAACAGGAGTCGTTATGTAAAAAAATATGTTGCAAATATTATAGAATTTAGTTATTGAACAATATGTGGAATGAAACTAATAAAGGGTCACTCGGCTGAAATGACCCAAAGTTTAACTATAAGGGACTATTTAAACTTATCAACTTTCTTAACTTTCATTGAAGCTACTTCTCCGCAATCCGTACAAATAGTCAAAATTAGTGGTGAACTCGAAAAATGGAGCATATCGAGCTTAATGGGTTTTACTTTTGCCATAGATCCACCTAATTCACCTTGTGCGAAGGAATCATTACCACAAGCCTTACAAACTAGTTTATTGTTTTCCATATTATCACCTCGTTATGTAATTTATGTAAATTTTACCATAAAAATAGCCATGGCGTCATCACACGCTACAGCCTACTAATGAACAATATAAGACAAATAACTATAAAAGGGTCACCAGGCTGAGGGGCGACCCTTAAATCGGAAATATTAATATTCTCTATTCATAAAAGTAGCGCCGATAATAATTAGAAGTATAAATAGAACAACAATTAAGGCAAATGTTGAACCATTACCATATCCGCCACCGTAGTAGCCGCAGTTACCAATACCACCAACATTTCCACCATAGTATCCCATAAAGCACACCTCCTTTCTACAACATATAATATGTTAGCTTTAGAGAAAAAGTGGGGTGTTAAACCATTTAGCTATAGGCTTTAAAAAATATTTTTTTGTGAGATAAGACAATAAAAAAAGGGTCACTTGGGATAGGAGTGACCCTCTGTAAAACCTTCGGAGGTGTAAGGCTAAATTAGCTTTACCTTACTATTATTATGATGTAATAGCTATGTTTGTATAGTGAATTGCCTGTGAAATAGATTAAAAAATAAAAAAGCCGTAGCGTCTTCACATGCTACATTAAACTAATAAACAATATGAGAGAAATGTTCAATAAAAGAAGTGGATAAATAAGAAAGCAGTCCCCTCAATTTGAAAGGACTGTTCAATAAAAGTGAACTATATTAAATTCAATATAACATTTTTTAAATAGGGGGCATTGTTATACAAATTTATTGCGGGGCTTTCGTTTGAAGCAACTTTATCCCCATTCCAATAAATATTATTCCTGTTATCTTATTCAGGATCGATCCTACCTTTTTGTTTCCTCTTAGTTTTTTAGTAAAGTACGAAGAGAAATACGCAACAAATAAACACCATAGTAGTCCAGTTGCTGTAAAAGTAAGTCCTAAAATTAAAAAAGGTATAGGACCTGATGCCTTAACATCTATAAACTGTGGGAGAAACGCAATAAAAAATAAAGAAACTTTTGGATTCGTTAGACTTGTTAAAAGTCCCTGTATATAAATTTTACTTAAGTTTAATTTATTTGATGATGCTTCGAAACCGATGTTTGACTTATCAAGTATCATTTTAATCCCTAAATAAACGAGATAAATAACACCAATAATTTTAATGGTATTAAATAATACAATAGATTTTGTAAGTATGAGCGATAAGCCAAAAGAAACTAATAACGTATGAACTAAGGAGCCAGTAATAATACCAAACACAGAATAAATTCCAGCTCGCCTACCTTGAGAAATACTTCTACCAACAATATACATGGTGTCCGCACCAGGGATTAGATTTAATAAAATCCCTGTTAATAAAAACATTTCATAATTAATAATACCGTACATTTTAGCACCTCTATCTTTTTTTGGGGTGCCCTTATCGATATTAAAGTAAATGAATGAAGAATAAAAGTTTTTTTTACAGATTTTCCGAACTACACCTGAAAGATTGAGCTTTCACGTTCAGAGGTATTAAATTATGCTCCTAAATCAATCGAACTTCAAAAGGTTGTTGAGGCTGATGAAACTATCAAAATAGAGGTATCTGAGGAAATGAGCGATGTTATAGATGTAACTAACTATTCAGTTGTGGAAGATGAATCAGTCCAAGAGGAATTTATCGTTGAACAATAACGTACCCCATAAAGTCCTTCTACCTGCTTGGATATTCTAGTAAGAGAAGGATAAATGAAATAAGTCGCTTGGTGCTGGAATGCAAGACTAAACTTGTCATTTTTTGCGCTTACCCGGGAAATTATTTCTTATTTCTTAACCTGTAACCACTTTTCAAATAGCTATTGGTAAGGCTGATAAAAAATAATGCGGTGGTTGATGCTTCACAATATGTTTTTTGTTAATTAAGTCTGTGATTAAAGATTTATATTACGTTAAAAGTAGATGCGAGGGGCAAATGGGTAAATTCAGATAGGTCTATACAACTTTTTGGGAAGATCCTCGTGTGGTTGAGGAAATGACAGCAGGGGATAAATACTTCTAAAAATTGGGGCAAGTCAACCTGAATCGTGGAGGAAAACCGATTCTTGATTGTGTAAAACCAGAACTATTCATGATCCTACTAAAGAATGCAGAAGATGCAAGACTTATAGGAAACTACGGACCATTTGGAAAGAGTTTAAGCAGATTAGTGAATTGCGTAGGTGGGATAGGTGAATACTTAAAAGAAATTGTTCAGTTAAAAAGCCGATTAGAATATACCAATCAGCTTCTGTTTTTTAGCTTTTTTCCGTTTCATCTTTTTTACTTCTAAGTAGTAGTGCCGTGAATAAAAAACTTGCTACCCAAAAAGAAAAGAAAAAATTTTCAAGCAAAGCAAAATTACCACTTTTGAAATAATCCCAAACTGTTGTAAATAATAACAGTGTTACAAAGAAAGCAATGTATAAGCATTTTCCGAATGTAGTCAATTAAAGCACCTCTAAATGTAATATAAGTAAACAAAAAAGGGTCACTGAGTTGGAAGTGACCCTGTTGAGGGAGGCCGTTACTGTCAACCAAAGCCAAAGCCTAATAAGTGCGTGCGATACACTCAACATTAGCTTGTGCAAATTGAAGTTACCTATACATAAAAAAGTATCAATAATGAGTATGAACTGGCACTATTAACCCATGTAGAACAAATCAACTCACTGACAGGGAAGTCGAGAAATTTTAAAAGTATGTGAAACGATTAATTGAAGTAGATATGAAACGTGATCCAGAGAGTGAAATAAGGATATATAGAAATGAACCGATAATTCATGAAGAAGAAACGTACTCAATCGAAACAAAAGAAGCTATGAACAGTTTTATATAAAAAAGAAAAAGTCACTCATTTGAAGAATTTGAGTGACTGTTTTCATGTAATTAATTCACTGTATCTGCCCGGTGTAATTTAATTTTTGTGTACCCTAATTTGTACCCCAAATAAGTGGGGTACAACTGGTAAAAAACGAATATCACTATTTATTGCCATAATAATTTCTGGATTAAACTTCAAATTATTGAAAAATTAAATAATTTGATTTTTCCTTGTTAAAACAAAAACCCCGCTAAATCAATATTTTTACGCTATAATGTAGGACGAGGTGAAGAAAATGTTTGTTAGTGAGAAACAAATCGAAATTCGATATGCTGAGACCGACCAAATGGGCGTGGTGTATCATGCGAACTATATCATTTGGATGGAAATAGGTCGCTCGCAGTTAGTAAATGATGCAGGCTTTGAGTATGCAGCATTAGAAAAAGATGGTTATGTATCGCCTGTGATGGATTTATCCATTTCTTACAAGGCAGCTATGCATTATGGCCAAGTGGCAACGGTACGTACATGGGTGGAAAAACACGATCGTCTGCGTACTACATATGGCTATGAAATTTTACATGAAGATGGCACGATTGCAGCGACTGCTCAGTCCGTACATATTCTAGCGCACAAAGATACGTTACGTCCGGTGTCTTTAAGTAAAATCGATCCAGCATGGGATGCGAAATACAAAGAAATCGCACGCGAGACGAAATAGGAGAATCATACATGGAACTTTTATTGGCGATAGGTGCAATTATGGCTTGTCTTGGTGTCGTACTCGGAGCTTTTGGGGCACATGCACTAAAAGATAAATTTGCGTCACCACATTATGCAGCCATTTGGGAAACTGCGGTGCAATACCATATGTATCACGCATTAGGTTTACTGGGACTTGGTATTTTATCGAGTGAGGCACTTTTAGGAGCTTCTAGTATGCTTTCTTGGGCAGGCTACTTAATGTTGGCTGGTATTGTGTTTTTCTCCGGTAGTTTATATGTATTGGCCGTTACAGGTGTGAAAAAGCTTGGAGCAATTACCCCAATCGGCGGTTTGTTATTTATCGTTGCCTGGGTGCTTGTAGCTATTTCCGCATGTTCTTAAGAAATGCTAAGATCCACTAAAAAACGCTATTGTACAACAATACGAGAGAGGTAGTTCCTTAGGAGCTATCTCTTTTTTTATAGAGAAGTTTAAAAAAATGAAACAAATTGTCCTTTTTATGCGTACTACATAATGATTAGATTATTTTTAACTTCTTTCAGCGGGTGTTCAAACATCCGCTGGAAGTTAAAGCCTCCGGACGCAATTATGCCGAGGTATAATTGATATGGTAAAATAAGTCGTAAGTATATAAGTTGAAGGTGGGAATAAATATGGGTTTATTAAAAGCAGGAGTTGGCGCATTAGCAGGTGTTCTAGAAGATCAATGGCGTGAATATTTCTATTGTGAGTCTCTGTCAGCGGATGTTCTTGTGGCAAAGGGTTTTAAACGTACTTCTAAACGAGGATCCAATAAAGGCAATGACAACATTATAAGTAATGGCTCTATTATTGCTATAAATGAAGGTCAATGTATGATGATTGTCGAGCAAGGAAAAGTGGTGGAGTTCTCAGCGGAGTCTGGGGAGTATGTTTATGATACATCCACAGAGCCTTCGATTATGTATGGTAATGATTTGTCAGAAGGTATTATGGAAACATTCAAGCAGATTGGTAAACGCTTCACATTTGGAGGAGAACCTGCAAAGGATCAGCGTGTGTACTATTTTAATAAAAAAGAAATCGTAGGCAATAAATATGGGACACCAGCACCGATTCCTTTCCGAGTTATCGACCGTAATATCGGCCTAGATATTGACATTGCAATTCGTTGCCATGGCGAATATTCATATAAAATTGTCGATCCATTATTATTCTATACAAATGTATGTGGCAACGTAGAGCGTGAATATACAAGAGATGCAATCGATAGTCAATTAAAAACGGAATTGATGACTGCGTTACAGCCGGCTTTCGCACAAATTTCAGCAAGCGGGGTACGCTATAGTGAAATTCCTGCGCATACGGTTGCTCTAGCAGATGCCCTAAATAAAGTGTTATCAGAGAAATGGCTAGCAACTCGTGGTTTAGCAGTTGTATCCTTTGGCGTTAGTTCTTTAAAAGCATCTGAAGAAGATGAAGCAATGATTAAACAACTACAACGAAATGCAGTGATGCGTGATCCAGGTATGGCTGCGGCTCATTTAACAGGTGCTCAGGCAGAAGCAATGATTGCAGCAGCCAATAATGATGGCGGAGCAATGGCAGGATTTATGGGCATGAACATGGCGACACAAGCAGGCGGTGTTAATGCAGGACAGCTTTATCAAATGAATGAGCAAAATAAACAGGCAGCCCAACAAGGACAAACAGCGACGAATTCAGCTACATGGAAATGTGCATGTGGTTGCGAAAACACTGGTAAATTCTGCTCAAATTGTGGGACATCAAAACCTACAGAAGAAGGATGGACTTGTACATGTGGTACTGTCAACAAAGGCAAATTCTGTAGCGAATGTGGTGCTAAAAAACCTTCAGAAGCATTACAATACGTTTGCGATAAATGTGGTTGGCAGCCAGAAGATCCTGCAAACCCACCAAAATTCTGCCCAGAGTGTGGCGATGTGTTTGATGAGAATGATGTTAAGTAAGGAGATGACTAATGATGCCAACGCAAGATGCTGAAAATGCTAAACAAGTAAAGCTTGATTTTGACGCTGAGTGTCCATCATGTAGTGCATCTATTGAATTTAACCCAGCAACTGGAAAGCTAACATGTCCTTATTGTGGCTATGAAACTGAAATTGCAGCCCCAGAAAAACAAGAGGAAAAAGTTGCCCAGGAAATGGATTTTGCAATGGCTGAAGAACGTGGGAATTTTAACTGGGGTGTTGAGAAAAAAACAGTCATTTGTAAATCCTGTGCGGCAGAAACGATTTATGATGCATTACAGGTAGCTGATAGTTGCCCATATTGTGGTTCTAATCAGGTTATGGAAGCTAGTGCAGAAAATACACTAGCACCGAACGGGGTATGTGCATTTGAAATAACAGATAAGCAAGCGGGAGAGAACTTCCAAAGTTGGATTAAGGGAAAATGGTTTACACCGAGAGCAGCAAAAGATAGTGCAAAGCCTGATTCATTTAAAGGAGTTTATCTTCCTTATTGGACTTTTGACACGAAAACAAGCTCTAGATATTCCGCAAGATACGGTAGACATCGCACAGTTACAGATAAAGAGGGAAATACTCGAACTGAAACAGATTGGTATTCTACAAGTGGTTTTTATCAGGAATTTATTGATGATCATTTAATAAGTGCAACATCCCGCTATGATCGAAATATGATGCGAAAAGTAGAACCCTTTAATTTACTCAATAATAAGGCCTATAAACCAGAATATGTATCAGGATTTTTATCAGAACGCTACAGTATTGGTTTACAGGACGGGTGGAGTCAGGCGAAGAGGGAAATTTCAGATCATCTGAATGCACAAATTACCTCGAAAATACGTTGGGAACATAATGCGGATGTAGTATCCAATTTACATTTCTCAACAACTCATGATGATATTACATACAAATATCTAATGTTACCGATTTGGCTTTCATCATTCCGCTACAAAGAGAAAATTTATCGATTTATGGTAAACGGACAAACAGGTCGAGTAGGTGGAGATGCCCCAATTTCACCACTTCGTGTAACAATTGCTGTCATCTTATCATTAATTACAATTGCGATTATTTGGTATTTCTTTATGTCAGAATAGTCATGAGCAGTATTCCTGTAGGGTATTATCCATACTTTGGAATACTGCTTATTTAATGGAATGGGTGAACGGCTGAAAAATTTTAGGATATAGGATGAAAATCTTTAGTTATCACGGCATTCGCTTGGGATTGTTGCATAATTTATAGGGATAAGGAATTCTGAGGGAGTTTTTTTACACAGCAATACATGAAAAATCCAGCGAATCCATGTTTTATAATAAGGATAAACAAATATATACGTATTTAAGCAACCTATTATATGGGAAAGTCGTTATTACTGATGAATTGTCAGAAAAATGGGCTAAAACATAACCATATGTTCTATTGTACTAGTGTGTTATCAAAAAAGATTATTTTCATCATAAATAAATCAGTTAGGTGGAAGTTTGTTAAATTTCAGGACAGATTTATTCCATAAAATAACGCCATGTGAAGTTGCCAATTTACTTTAAACAAATTATTATACAGTCAGAGAGCTTTTTTTCATGTAATGAGCTGCGAATGTAATGTTATTCTTGGATAACATCATGTATGGAGGTTTCGACAATGGATGCAATTGAAGTTTTAACAAATTTAGATCAAATACATGGGTATTTTCAGCCTATATTTAGCGCGGATGCGCATACGGTGATTGCCTACGAAATTTCCGGACAGTTACTAATCGAGGGTCAACAAATTAATTTAAAAGATTTTGTGAATAATGAAGATATTCCAGAAGAGTATCGTATTGACATGGAACATAAAATTCTACATGCTGCATTAGCCAAAGTAGAAGAAATCGGACAGGATATTGATATTTATATTCCTAGTAACCCGAACTTACTGATGCAGGATTTCGGTGAAAGTCATTTTAATATTATTCAACAATATATAAGTGAAGAGGATTTACATCGCATTGTATTAGTTGTTTCTGAGCATCGGTTTTTAGGTGATATCCATAAGCTGCATCATGCAGTACGTTACTTTACGACTTTTGGTGTCAAAATTGCCGTTCAGGAAGTAGGAGCGGAGAGTCATTTAGAGCATATTGCTCTATTATCACCACAAATATTAAAGGTCAATATTCAAGACTTAAATTATGATTCTTGGTCTGCACAGTCTGATATGATATCAGCAATAGGGAGTCTCGCTTATAAAATCGGCGCAAATCTTCTGTTTGAAGGAATCAAAACTGTTTATCAATTACAGTTTGCTTGGAAGAACGGGGGCCGTTTTTATCAAGGCAGATACTTGGCAAACCCTGCAATAACTTTTGTAGAGAAAGATATTTTAAAGGAACGTTTTAAGGAAGAGTGCCAGCAGTTTATTACCTCTGAAAAGAAAATTCTAGAAGCACAATATTTCGAGTTGAAAAAGCTGAGAGAGGAGCTAGAAGCAATTGTCCAACGTGTCAAACCTTCTAGTGACAACATCACGCTTTTAGAGCATTTAGCGCAGCTATTGGATAGTTATTCATTCCGAGTATATATTTGTAATGAAGATGGTTTCCAACTATCTCCAAACGTAATGCGTATTGATGGTCAGTGGGAATTGCAGCCAAGAGCGATCAATAAAAACTGGAGTTGGCGCCCGTACTTCCTACAAACAATCATTAAAATGCGCAACGACCAAAGTGGAGAAATCTCAGAGCTTTATCGAGATATCGAGACAGGGGAAATTACAAGAACATTTTCAATTGCTATTAGCGAGCATGAGTATTTGTTCGTCGATCTTTCGTATGATTACCTATACGAACATAATATATTTAGATAGTTCTACAAATGCTTATATATCAAGGTTTAATGGGTACAAGAAAAACTTGTACCCATTTTTAGTAGCTCTTAATTCTTCATCCTTAAGTGAATGTACATATGCCTTCATCACCATTTTAGGTGTATCTCCTACGTGTTGTAACAGCAATATTTTCTGCAATTAAAATACTCACATAAGTGTGTCTCAATACATGGGCAGAAAACCTATTGATTTTTTGCTTATTTTTAGGGCAGTGAACATTTTTACGACATAACTGCCGCTTATAATATAATTATATTTTATAAAGGTATATTAAAGGATTATTATAAAAAAAACTGCAACGAAGAATTAGAAATAAAGAAAAATAAAATATAAACTAAAAGGACCACTCCATGATGGGGAAGCCACTAAAAAAGTCGATTTATACCGAATCTTTCAGTATGAATCGACTTTTAATAGTTAATATAATTGAAAACACAAAATTAGTTACTATATCCAGTTTCCTCAAATGAATTGAGAAGATTTGTGTTATTATTGTTCTTTTCCTTGAATTTCTTCATTGAAAAAGTGGATACCTGTATGACCTCCACCTTCAGCCACCATTTCGTTTGAAGCTATTTTTGTTGGAGATGTTCCAGCTCGTGTCGCTACTTGAGCAGTTATCCGCTCTGATATGTTTTGGTCCATCTCCGCAGTATTTAAATAAGATCCTAATTTAGTTTTTGCACTATTAAGCATACTTAAAGCTTTTTCACGGTTTTCTTTTTTACTTGACGGATTGTAATATTAAGTGCAACACTCAGAAATCAATATAAAGGAAGCCCATAACGACCTCGTGTAGAATGTAGTTACCACACCAACATTCAAACGGAGGAATCGTTATGAGCTATACCCATCTTACCATATCAGAACGTGTAAAA
>NZ_JBFTHS010000028.1:0-70727 GCF_056394365.1 Lysinibacillus sp. 10T31 | reverse complement strand
GTTGGAAAACTGCAAACGAGGCTTTTAATGAGCAATTGTTGCACTTAATTTGACAAATCATCATAAAAAAAATTTAAAGCCGGTGAAATTTTACTGATCGTAAAATTTCACCGGCTTTTTAGTTTAGAGATGGGTTTTGTCCCAGCCTCTTCTTTTGGTTGAAAAATGGTCAAGGATATCTTTATGCGCTCTCCTATGGGCGAACGTTTAGCTGCTACCTTAGCTTTGCATGCGCTGATGCTGCGTTTTATCACTATAAATAAGTAACGTGCCAGAAAATACACGCTAAATAAATTGGTTGATTGGAGTGGAGGCTGGGCGATTCCTTGGGGATTAGCGATATAGAGGAACGAAGGCTAAAAGCATCACGTCCTGTGATAACGCCTTCGTGACCAACATCCTGTTGGCCCGAGACCCTGCAGCGAAGCGAAGCGGCTCATCGGACGCCCCCAGGAAAGCGCCCAGCCGGAACGGAAATCAACCCCTCGCTTTGCTGAACAGCCACGCTTTATTTAGTACGACAATGCCACTGACATATTGTTTCGTTTTAGCTATTTAAAAAACTAGGAAGCTTTACGTGCTCATATTCTTTTGGGTGAAGCAAATTCGCAAGCTTTAATGCACCCTCTATAAGGCGTGGTGATGGACGACAATAAAGCCATTCCTCCATTACGTGAAGCTGTTTCATTTTAACAGCTCGTAGCTCCTGCGCATCCGAACGTTTTAATAAATTTGCCGGTTGAATACGCTCAAAGGCAACTCCTACCCAAGCCATCATAATATAGTCTGGGTCGCGCCTTACTACATCAGCCCAATCAGTTTGCACGCTTGCTAGATCTACATCTTGAAACAGATTTTGCCCACCAGCAATGGCACTAATTTCAGATAGCCAATTTATTTTACCTGGCGTAAAGATAGGGTTTGGCCACCACTCCCAATAGAGAGTAGGTTTTTTAGGAATTGATTGAGCAACTGTTCGGAGCCAATCGATACATTGTAAATATTCCTCAGAAATTTCTTTTGCACGCCCTTCAACTCCGCAGGCTTTACCTAAAGTATGGAGATCTTGTGCGATTTCCTTTAATGAATTAGCATTAAATACAATATGGGGAATATTTCTAGCTTGTAACGCTTCAATATTTTTTTCCATGCCCGGGACACTTAAGGATGCAAGTACAAGATCAGGCTGCAATGCCTCTAATGCATCCATATCAATTGATAAATCTGGGCCAAGCTGAGGTAAGTCTTTTACTGCTAATGGCCAATCCGAAAAATCATCGACACCAACAAGCTGATCAGTCAGGCCTAAATAAGCAACAA
This sequence comes from Lysinibacillus sp. 10T31, assembly GCF_056394365.1. Lineage (NCBI taxonomy): Bacteria > Bacillati > Bacillota > Bacilli > Caryophanales > Bacillaceae > Lysinibacillus > Lysinibacillus sp. 10T31. The sequence continues at coordinate 69,407 of NZ_JBFTHS010000028.1, read as the reverse complement.
GCTCGGTATTACTAGGACAAATTGAGATTAAACGCATCTTCTTATCTCCAATTCTTTTTAAGAAAAGTATAGCGAGTGTTGGAGTCACATACAATGACAGAATGTTTTCCTCCATAAAAAAAGGCATGCCAAGAGACATGCCTTCTGATTACTTATTAAGAAAGTGCGATAGCTTCGAGTGATTCTTCTTTTTTTGCTACAGGGCCCATCGCATTTGTAATAATTTGTTTAATGTCTTCTAATGTTGCTTTACGTGGGTTTGTTGCAGCACATACATCTAACATAGCATTTTTCGCTAAGATTTCAATATCCTCATCCTTCGCACCTAATTCGCGGAAGCCACTTGGAATGTTCAAATCGCTAGAAAGATTTTCGATTGCTACAATTGCTCTCTCAGCAGCATCGCGTTTACTTAATCCTTCAACGTTCTCACCTAACAATTCAGCGATTTTTGCAAAACGCTCAGTACGTGCTGTTAAGTTAAAGCGGCAAACATGAGGCAATAAAATAGCATTACATACACCATGTGGTAGATTATAGAAGCCGCCTAATTGATGAGCAATTGCATGTACATAGCCAAGTGAAGCATTATTAAACGCCATGCCTGCTAAAAATTGTGCGTAAACCATTTGCTCACGTGCTTCTAAATCTGCACCGTTTGCATAGGCACGTGGTAAATATTCAGGAACTAGCTGAAGCACCTTTTCAGCGCAAGCGTCAGTAATTGGTGTTGCGTTTGTCGATACAAATGATTCGATTGCATGTGTTAATGCATCTAAACCAGTTGCCGCTGTTAGAGCAGGAGGTAAGCCAATCATTAGCTCTGGGTCATTAATTGATAGTAGTGGAGTAACGTGTTTGTCCACAATAGCCATCTTCACTTTACGAGCTGTATCCGTGATAATCGTGAAGCGAGTCATTTCACTTGCTGTACCAGCAGTTGTGTTAATAGCGATTAATGGCACCAATGGGTTTTGTGATTTGTCAACGCCCTCGTAATCATGAATGCGTCCACCATTCGAAGCAATAAGTCCGATACCTTTCGCTGCATCGTGTGCGCTACCTCCTCCAAGAGAAACGATCGAATCACAGTTTTCAGCATGATACACTGTAATCCCATCTTCAATGTTTTGATCTGTTGGATTTGGTTCTGCTTTCGGGAAAATTGCTACATCAATTCCAGCAGCTATAATGATGTTAGCAATTTGTTCAGAGAGACCTAGTTTGTGTAAGCCCTCATCTGTTACGATTAATGTCTTTTTCACTTCTAAATCATTTAAGCGTTTACCAACTTCTTGAATTGCTCCAGGTCCAAATAAGTTTGTTTTCGGCATAACAAATTGCTTTAGAACGTCTGACATATTTCCAACCCCTTTAAAATAATTGTTATTGCTTGAATGATGGTGAACCACCTTTCGAAATTCATGTTATTCTATTTTTTGTAAAAGTTCAACTCGTATTTTTATTAAAATTGTTAATTTTAATCTTGTTATTATTTTACAAAAAAGTTAGAGTGGTTTTTGGTATGATGAAAGGTTGAATTGTCTAGGAGTGTTGATTTGAGAACATTTTAAAAATTACTTTCCTATGAAAGTAAAATATATTTTTTGGAAATATGTTCTATTTTAATAAAGTATCGAATAGTAGATAATTGATAATTTGTTTTTAATATAATAATAGTGAATATGTTCTATTTTAATTGTCTAATTACTATTTTAAAATACACAAAATTGTCAAAAAATATAGGAATACTTAACTTATTTCAGCTAATGTTTTTTGTAGAGAAAGCAAAGCAACAGCTACAGATGTCAAGGATTCGGAAAGGAGTTCTTTGTGCAAGTGCGCCTCCCCAAATCTGGACGTAATTATTCTCCTTTATTTTTTACAATGTTTAAGGAAATACATATTGCAAGAAATAAATAAAGAATGACCGTATATCCGAGTAATGCGCACATATAGAAAATTGCCTTTGAATCTGAATTTATAGAAGGATAACCACTGTGGGCATTAAAATGATATACCTCCTGATCATAACCGAACCAAATAGCTACTAACAAAAAGCTTAATAAAAGGAGAGCCAGTAGAGCTTTTTTATGAAAAGTGATGTACAGCAGAATTTCTATAAAAGTAATTGAATGCTTAATTTCCATGCTTTGACGCCTTTTAAAGGGTACTAAGAAATAAAACATAATGCCACTATAAACTAAAACCATCACAGTAAGTTCTGAAACCCCCATTATTTCCTCCTTTAAATTTCTAATATTTCCTATTTAGACTTCCGTAAAGATAAAAAGTTCTTTTTTATTGATACATATTAATTAATATTTACAAACTGGAATGAAAACTTATTAAAGTTTTTATTTTCTGGGCACTTTTCAGGGATATTTGCAATTTTATTGAATAATATTTCAATGAAAATATTTTCAAAAAAAGGGTGGGGGAAATGTCGATTAGACATGAACAAAAAGAGCAACGAAGAGCTTTAATTTTACAATCTGCATTAGATTTGTTTATTCGGAAGGGGTATGGTGAAACAAAAGTTGCAGATATTGCTAAAGCTGCTGATATGAGCATGGGGTTGCTTTTTCATTATTTTGACTCTAAGGAAAAGCTTTATGAAGAGTTAATCCGCATAGGGTGTGAAAGACTTAAGATGGATTTTAATTTTATGAATGAATCGCCATTGGCAATTTTTACAGCGGCTGCTGAGGATTTGTTTGACATGATCCGTACAAACCCGTCTGCTGCAAAAATGTTTGTGCTAATGGAGAATGCACAACATCTTGATTCCTTGTCGGAAGATTTAAAAGAAATGCTTACGGAAGCAGATAAATTAATAAAAAAGAGTATTTCATTAATAGAGAAGGGGCAATTACTAGGTGAAATTAAACAGGGAAATGCTGAAGCGCTTGCGGTAGCATTTTGGTGTTCCATACAAGGAATCGCCCAATACATTGCACTACATCCCGAAACTCCTTGTCCCAATTCAATGTGGGTTATTTCAATCCTTGAAAACAGGGGGGCGGATTGAAAGTGAAAACTAAACGCAACTTAATAATCTTTATAATTGTTGTTTTGCTATGTGGTTGGCTTGGTGTTTTTGTAGATCGCTTCATCCCTGAGCAGCCTAAAGGTGACACACTTGGGATGGGCATTTGGCTAGTATTTCCGCTGCTGACAACTATACTGTTACGTGTCTTTACAGGAGATGGGTGGCGAGATATAGGCTTATTACCTAATTTGAAAGGCAACATAAAATGGTATATTGTCTCGCTCCTCGTCTATCCTGTCATCACTTCTATAGTTTTGTTAGTAAGCAATATATTTGGATGGATGGATTTTTCAGATTTCAATTTAGATGCTTTAGTTTCAGTTTTTGCTGGTGGTTTACTGCTTCAATTTGTTAAAAACTTTTTTGAGGAATCGGTTTGGAGAGGTTATTTAACGAGTAAACTTTCATCGTTAAAAATAAATGATTTTTGGTTGTATTTTATTGTTGGTGGTGTTTGGGGAGCGTGGCATATTCCGTATTTTTTAGTGTTCTTATCAGAAAGTGATATCTTCAGTGTACTTCCTGTAAATAGGTGGCTATTTGCGTTGATAGGTATTGTGACGATGATTTGCTGGACAGTAATGTATACAGAAATTTATTTAATAACGAAAAGTATTTGGCCACTTGTCCTTATGCATATGACAGAAGATGCGCTTGTGAATCCACTTATTCTTGATGGATATATCAAAATTGCTCAGGGAAAAGAATTTCTTGTTTCTCCAACGGCAGGTATTATTACTACAATTCTTTACCTAATGGTAGGGCTTTTATTGCGAACTAAACGAAAAAAGTTGGAGAGGGAAATTGTATCAAAATCAACTACAAGAAGAAAAGTGATAAAATAAGCACTTGCTACGGCAGGTGTTTTTATATTGTGGATTAGTAACTATGTAGTTTATTCAGCTTTATTTTTATTATTAAAATCGGAAGGGAATCCTTTCCTTTTGTCGAATTGAAGTAGATGGAAAAAGGAGAGGTTTTATGCAAAGAGACCAGCTTAAACAGAGAATATTAAGAGAATCATCTAAATTTATTTCATATTTGAAAGTACTAATTAGCGAAAATAGATTTGACGATGGTGAAGCGTTAGAAATATCGTTGCTTGTCATAAAAAATGGACCTGAAAGTTTATCGGATAAACAATGGTATGTCTTTTTAGAGAATGGTATTCTACGTGATAAGTATGTAGACAAATGTGAAAGATGTTCTGAACATATTCCTTGGTCAAATATGAACAGTGCTATATTTATAAATAAAGATTATCTTTGTGCTAACTGTAGTTATTTTGAAAATAAAGTTACCTCCCACAATTATCTGTGAAGAGTTATCCAATGTACCTAGAAATGCACTGTGCCAAACAGTGCTATTTTTTTGTAAGTAAACTTTTCTTATAATGGACTAACAAAAAAAGATTGAAGCAGTAGCCCCAATCTAGGTGTTTAGTCATTCATACAAACATGCCCACCAAAAGCATTGATAATTAGCCCCGAAACAATGACTTTTAATGCATGATTGTGCATTGTCTATAACAAGCAAAAACCCTAGAGAACCTTGATATAAAAGGCTTTCTAGGGTTTTTTAAACTACTCTTTGCAGAGTAATTTAATTAACGAGAGTAGTACTCTACGATGAATGCTTCGTTGATTTCAGCTGATAATTCAGAACGCTCTGGAAGGCGAGTGAATGTACCTTCTTTTTTGTCAGCGTCAAATGTTAAGTAGTCAGGTACGAAGTTGTTTACTTCGATTGCTTCTGCTACTACAGAAAGGTTTTGAGATTTTTCACGAAGAGAAATCGTTTGACCTGGTTTTACGCTGTATGAAGGAATATCAACGCGTTTACCATCTACTAAGATGTGACCGTGGTTTACTAATTGACGAGATCCACGACGAGTACGAGATAAACCTAAACGGTAAACTAGGTTGTCAAGGCGAGTTTCAAGAAGAACCATGAAGTTTTCACCGTGTACACCTTTCATTTTACCAGCGCGGTCGAATAGAGTACGGAATTGACGTTCGTTCATGCCGTACATGTGACGAAGTTTTTGTTTTTCTTGAAGTTGTAAACCGTATTCTGATAATTTTTTACGTTGGTTTGGACCGTGTTGACCTGGTGCGTAAGGGCGTTTTTCGATTTCTTTACCTGTACCGCTTAGTGAGATACCAAGACGACGTGATAATTTCCAAGATGGACCTGTATAACGAGACATATTGTTGTCTCCTCCTTTAAATTTGGTTTTTTTTGTTGTAAAACAAAAACCAGTAGTACCCATTCTTATACGCATTTTATTTTCATGTATTTTCGCCTATGCAGCCGTTAGGTTACGCAATACACCATCTATTAGAATCTGTTTAGTTATACTAAATAATATAGAGGAATAAAATACAGTAATAAGCTCATACTACTGCTGCGTTTATTTTACACAAAACTCATTGTAACTGCTTATTACATAGACGTCAATTATTAGACTAACTAATTTTAAAAAAAGGTATAATAGTAAAAATTTCCTCCCTATACATATTTCAATATTCAGTAATAGTTAATGATACAGTGTGAAATGTAAAACATAAAAGTAAAATAGAATAACATAGTCAAAATGACACAAATTATGTATACTATACTGTAAGTTAATAGTAATTGATTTGGACGTTATATAGAAAAGGTGATTTCATGACAGACCATTTACAAACGCTAAAATATATAAAATCAGATGTTTTGAGCATTTGGGTGAGTTCAAAGGAACAAGCCGGTTTTAATGAGTATTTTTACTCATTGGAACAGTGTCTAAAGAAGCGCTTTGGAATTGTAAATGTGACATTTCTCGGTTTCGAAGGTAATTCTTTAATACCTGTTGAAGAGATGGCTACTTTAACAATTGAAACAAAACTAAATGCTGTGTCATGGTTAATGATTGAAGCTAGCTTTTATCAACAGAAGTTGGTAAAAGTCCCTTATATATTAAAAGAAAAAGAAGCATATACGATGATGACAGATATGGTGCTTTTCCAACCAGAAGGTAAAAATCCAATTAGTGTACTACTCGTCGAGGCAACCGATGCTTGGACAGACTTTATGACTTCGGATTACGGGGAAGAGTTTGTCGAAACGCTTACGAAGGTTCTTCAGATGATTAGAGAAAATTTTGAAGTGAAAGTAAATGAAGACCAATATAGAAAATTGTATAATATGACAGATTTATTTCATTCCACTATGGATATTGATTTAATTTTAGAAAATGTCTTAAAAAATATTAAGGATAATTTCCCAGAGTTTAATGTGGAGCTTATACTATCGAACGATCAAGATCGCCATACGACTATCGATATTAAGCTTTTTGATTACTTATCTGAAAGACCTGCGACTATTGAGGCTTTTGTCTCGGGAGAGCTGACAACGGAGCTTGCTAGCGATTTAAATTGTCGATTATTAAGCGCCCCTATAAAAGGGAGACAAGCTATTTATGGTATTTTACAAGTGAGTGCACCTACAACATATCTTTTTTCAACGACTGAAAAAGACTTTGTACGAATGCTAGCACAAACATCAGGAAATGCGCTTGAAAATGCAAAATTATATCATCAATCACATCGCCTAGTAAGTGATTTGCAACTCATCAATGAAACATCACATCGTTTAAATATGAGGATTGACATACATGAAATGTTACTTTTCCTTCAAAAACAGTTAATGAAATCCTTTCAACCAATGGAAGTTTGCTTCGCTTTTAAACATAATGACACCTTTGAAGTGACGGATGCTAGTACGGCATTATTCAATGTAGAAAAGGGTCAAACATATATAAAACATGTTGAACAACATTTTGAAAGTACCAATGATCCACTATTTATTGCCGATTTCAGCAGATTAACCCCTAATCAAATTGAATATCGTTCAATTATGGCTATCCCGATTTTAATGGAAGAAAAAATAAATGGCTTTAGTATTGTGTTACACAAGGAGCCATATTTCTTTTCGTTTGACAGCTTTAAATTAATGCAATCATTAATCCATCACTCTTCTTTAGCAATTGCAAACTCAATATTACGAAATCAACTTCAGGAAATGGTAGATTTGGATCATTTGACGAAATTGTACGCAAGAAGTTATTTAGACCAGTATGTAGAAAAGTCGCTTAAAAATGATCAATCAGGAATGTTTTTGCTCATTGATATTGATAATTTCAAGCGCATTAATGATACGTATGGTCACCAAATTGGTGATAAGATTCTTATGCAAATTGCATCCCGATTAAAAGAAACAATTGGAACTCGTGGCATTTGTGCGCGTTGGGGTGGAGAAGAGATGTCTGTGTATATTCCAAATATTGATGAGAAAGAAGCAATCGAATTAGCAGCAGCAATCGTTGCAGTAATTCCAAGTACAACAGATCCTAAGGTGACAATTTCAGCAGGTCTCATAACATGGGATGAACAGTACCGTCCAGCATTTCAATCTGTTTTCCTACATGCAGATACAGCGCTTTATGAAGCGAAAAACAGTGGTAAAAATCGGTTTTGCATTCATGATCGTTTCTATCAAAACAATTTATAACGTAATAAAAGAAAACAGTTGTTTTTGAAAATAAAGCTTCAGCCTTATGCGCTGAAATGCCCTGAAATGATAATAAATCATTTCAGGGCATTTCTTTATCCCGTATTAACGGGCAGTAATTTATCTATATCAAAAGAGAAGCGTCGGGTCCGTTTCAAATTCAATGAGAGTAAAGAAATACGGGGAGTCTAACTGCCCGTAAAAACCCGATTGGTGAAGACTAATAATCAGTGGGGAAAGAACCCCCACTGATTAAAGTTTCACTTTATAAATGGAGAAGTAAGGTTTTTACGAATTGCTCTAACCCCTCTTGATCTCCCTTTGAAAAGCGATTTGCGATTGGACTGTCGATATCAAGAACACCGATGACCTGTCCTTCTTTTATTAAGGGAATAACAATTTCGGATTGGGACGCCGCATCACAGGCGATATGCCCAGGGAAGTCATGTACGTCTTTTACCACTATTGTTTCTTCTTTGCCTACAGCTGTCCCACAAACACCTCGTCCAATTGGTATTCTGACGCAGGCAGGTAAGCCTTGGAATGGCCCTAATACAAGTTCATTCCCCTGTAATACATAAAAACCAACCCAGTTAATGTTTGGTAGAAATTGATTTAGTAAAGCAGAGGCATTGCTTAAATTGGCAATTCGATCGCTTTCTCCAGTAAGTAGGGCATCTAACTGTTTTGCTAATGTATTATATTGCTCGGCAATTGGCCCTTCATAATTAATTTGTGTAAACAAAATAGCACCTCGTTTGAAAGTTATTTATTTAGGATATATAACATTATAGTGTTGATGTAAATCAGCAACACTATGAGCATCTGAACCAAAAACAATTGGTAGCCCAATAGATTTACTATAATCGATAAAGGAAAATGGTGGATAAGGTTCCTGACAATATGTTTTACTTAAACCAGCGCTATTTAAATCTAGCTCATAGCCTTCTTCCTTCATTAAATCTAAAACTTCTCGAATCCGCGTAGAATCATCAATTTTCACCTTATGTGCTAATTGAAATTTGTGAATAAGTGAAGGATGTCCAATGCGCTTAGGCTTATATTGCCCTAAATCTGCTTTAATGGATTGTAGGACGGTATCATAATATAAATTATACACTTGTTCGATAGAACCCACTTTTTTTGAAAAAGCCATAAAGCTTTCAGGAGAAAAGTCTATGCATTCAAAGATATTTTGCCATTGTAAAAAATGGACTGATAAAATAGAGTCATCTAAAAAATGTCCATATGTATCAAGAAATTGACGAGTTTCTTGTTCAAAGCCTTGAATATAGTCAACCTCAAGACCGATATGAATGCGAATGTCTTGTGCGTACTCTTTTTGAAGGTACTGTAAATCTTCAAAATAGGGCATTAAAAATTCTGGATTCATACCACTATCTTGCTGTGGTGTAGGGTCAGTAAAATTAAATGGTAATGGTGCATGTTCTGTAAAGGTGATATCTGTAAAGTTGTGAGATATTGCTTTTTCAATGTATTGTTTAAATGAATCAGAAGTACCATGTGGACAATATGGACTATGAACATGGCCGTCAAATTTCATAAAATTACCACTCCTTTAGCTTTTGGATAAAACACTTTTATTTGCACAAATTGTTCAAAACTTAAGTAGGTGTTATTCTTGAAAGGCGTAAATACATAAAAAACACTCAAATTTTAGTACAAAAGGCGATAACATAGTATATAATAAATACAACTAGCCAATTCGTTTATTGTAGAATAGGAGGCTTACGATGGAGTATATCATCATTCCGGTTATCCTACTATTAATTTTAGCGATAGTAGGATTTATGATGCGACGAAAACATACAACAATCATTGCTAAACTTGAAAATGAAAAATCACAAATACAAAACAATCCCATAAATGAGGAAATTTCAAAAGTTAAATCTTTAAACATGAACGGTGAAACGGAAGAGATGTTTGAACGATGGCGCAATAGCTGGGATGAAGTCATCGATGTACATATGACAAAAATTGATTCACTTTTATTTGATGCAGAGGATCAAATCAATAGACTTCGTTTTAAGAAAGCAACGTTTATTGAACGTGAGATAGAAGATTACATTCAAAAATGTGAACAAGATAAAGATAAAATCTTAGAAGAACTAAATGAATTAATTGGCAGCGAAGAAAAAAATCGTATTGAAATTGAACAATTAAAAGAATATTATCGCTCTGCACGTAAAACATTGTTAGCTCACCAACATTCATTTGGTGTAGCATTACCGGCTCTGGAGAAAAAGCTGGAGGGATTTGTCCAAAAGTTTGAGGAATTCGATGTGCTTACAAGTGAAGGGAATTATTTGCAGGCGCGAGAAATTGTTATTGGCTTGAACCAAGAATCACAGAAGACATTTGAATATATTAATGATGTCCCAACAATTTTGACTGAATTACAAGTAAAGCTACCAGGAGCGGTACAGGAATTACGTAGTGGCCAGCGTGAAATGGAGGAGCAATCCTATTATTTACAGCATTTAGAGCTAACTAAAGCGCTCGATAAATTTGAAGAAGAATTTGTGACATTAAAAAATGAACTAGCAGAGCTAAATTTAACCGTTGTTAAACCACGTGTAGCTGAAATAAATGAAGAGATTGATCATTTTTATGATCTACTTGAAAAAGAAGTTATTGCTAAAAATTATGTTGACCAAAATTGTGATCGTTTATTAAGCTCAATCACTAATGTTATTAGTTCAACAAGATTAGTAAGTGATGAAGCAACCTTTGTGCAGCAAAGCTATCGTTTAAATGAAAAAGATGCAGAAATTCCAAAAGCTGCATTAAAGCAATTAGAGGCTTTACAACGTCGCTATGATTTATTAGCGATGCGTGTTAGAGAGGAAAAATCTGCATTCTCAAGTTTGCAGGAAGAATTGATTGAAATTAACGGAGAGCTTGAAAATATTCATGAAGAGCAAGGTCATTTATCAAATACGATGAAGAAGCTCCGAATTGATGAAAACAAGGCTCGCGCACAAGTAGAAAACTTAAAGAAAACATTACAAGAAACAGATCGTCTATTGAATAAGGCTAATATTCCAGGTGTTCCTGAAGAGATGGATGCCCGTCTAGATGAGGCAGCAGAGCATATTTATGTAGTTATGCAAAGCCTTCAAGAGGTACCACTCAATATGGGAACAGTTCATAACAATTTAAATGCCGCAACACTTTGTGTAGAGGATGTAAAAGCGAAGGCGCATGAATTGATTGAAAATGTAATGCTGATTGAACGTATTATTCAGTATGGTAATCGTCATCGTGCAACGAATCCAAAATTGCATACTCGTTTAAGAGAAGCAGAAAAATCCTTTAATCAATTCCGCTATTCCAAGGCATTAGAAGAGGCTGGAACGGCAGTTGAAGAAATGGAGCCAGGTGCTTTAAAGCGAATTCAAGAACTTGTAGCAGAAGAAACAGTATCAAAATAGTTCAAGTATAATAAAGAATTACATCAGCTGTCTAAAAGGTATAGTTATTACTTTTTAGACAGTTTTTTTATTAAGATTGAGGAAGCTACGCATCGTGATAAAAGGGAAGCGGGAAGCTTCATACGATGTCTCACTAGGATTTGATTAAAACTAATAGAGGTGTTTCAAATGCAATTTTATATTCGGGAAATGAATGAAATTTTTGCGACTGACATTTTGAACTGGAAATATGAAGAACCATATGATTTTTATAACAATGATCTATGCGATGAATCTCTAGAAGAATTTCTTGAAAGTCCGTATTATTCAATTGTCAATGATAAAGAAGAACTAGTCGGTTTTTTCTGTACAGGAACATCTGCACAAGTACCTAAAGGACTTGATTATGGTGCGTATTTAGACGAGTGCATTGATGTTGGCTTAGGGATGAGGCCTGAGCTAACAGGAAAAGGTTATGGTTCAGAATTTTTTTCATTTATTTTAAATCAGCTACAACAAGAAAATCATAGTCCCCTTCGTTTAACGGTAGCCATATTTAATACAAGAGCAATTCACCTTTATGAAAAATTAGGCTTTAAAAAAGTCATGGAATTCACAGCTTCAACTGAATTTATAACAATGAAGAAAGGTTAATGAATCAGCTAGTCAATTAAGGAAAATTTGTGGGATCGCTTGTTTTTCTTGAACTACTAGTGTGAAATTAGCTTCAATATAGTTAAATATAGCAGTATTGGATTTTACTAAAAGTGGAGGATGACATTTCAAAAAAATGTATGTTATGTGTATAAGTTGATTGGAGTGGAGACTGGGCGACTCCTCGGGGATTAGCGTTACAGATGAGACCCTGCAGCGAAGCGAAGCGGCTCATCGAACGCCCCCAGGAAGCTCTGCTCTGTGCGAAAGCGAAGCGGCAGCAACAAATGTTTTAACTGTGCGAAAGCGAAGCGGCAGCAACAAATGTTTTAACTGTGCGAAAGCGAAGCGACAGCAACAAATGTTTTATCTGCGCGAAAGCGAAGCGTCAGCGGCAAATGTTTTAACTGTGCGAAAGCGAAGCGGCAGCAACAAATGTTTTAACTGTGCGAAAGCGAAGCGACAGCAACAAATGTTTTATCTGCGCGAAAGCGAAGCGTCAGCGGCAAAGCGCCCAGTCGGAACGGAAATCAACTACACGTTATGATGATGAGCCTAACAATGCAAAAATTAAATTTTTTATGCTGCTTAATTTTAGCTAGAAACGTTCATAGCAAGTCTTTAGATGCCACTCTATAAAGGGTGGTTTTTCACATTAAAAGCAAACAAATAAGTGATTAAATTAGGATAATTGTTAAAGTTAGTGGTCAATTGCCGAAGATTGCGTTATGATAAATACCGTTAAATCAACGTTTTGAAAGTGTGTGAATATTAATGGAAGTTAATACAATCTATTTAGACAATAGTGCAACAACAAAACCTTTAAAAGAGGTTATGCAAGCATTTATGGCAGTGAATGAGCAGTATTATGCCAATCCTGCTTCCATTCATGCAATGGGTGTTGAATCAAACGAATTGTTAATGCGTGCACGTGAGCAAGTAGCAGATATTTTGCAGACAGAAGCAAAAAATGTGCTATTTACATCAGGTGGTACTGAATCCAATAACACGGCTATATTTGGTTTAGCACGTAGCAATACACATAAAGGAAATCATATTTTAACAACTGAAATTGAACATCCATCTGTTCTAGAATCTGTTAAGCAACTTGAGCAAGAGGGTTTTGATGTAGAATACTTGCAAGCAGATAAAAATGGAGTTATTTCTTTAGAGGACCTTCGTACAAAAGTACGCAAGGATACCATTTTAGTAAGTATGATGCACGTAAATAATGAAATGGGTGCTATCCAACCAATTTTTGAAGCTGCAAAAATTATTCATGAATTAAGCCGTGCAGCTTTTCACGTCGATGCTGTACAAAGCTTTGGAAAGTTACCGATATCATTTAACGATGACGAGGGACCAGATTGTATTTCAATTTCTGGCCATAAAATTCATGGCTTTAAAGGTTCAGGTGTACTAGCATTCCGTAAAAAAATGAAATGGCAACCGTATGCACTTGGCGGAGGACAGGAGTTTGGTTTACGTAGTGGAACAGTAGCTGTACCCCAGGCAGTAGCCTTATCCAAAGCAGCCCGAATAGCAGTAGAGACGATGAATGATCGTGCGAATAAATACCGTCAATGGAATGATGAAATATGCACGCAATTACGTGGATATGGAGATGAAGTGCATATATTATCAACCCCACAAGGAGCGGCACATATTTTATCGTTTAGTATTCGCGACTTAAAAGGTGAAGTCATTATCAATGCATTGCAAAAACGTAATGTAATTGTATCGACATCGAGTGCTTGCTCATCGAAACAGACAAAAACAAGCCATGTTGTTGAAGCTCTAAATATTGATGAGCACTTTAAAAAGGGTGTTATTCGTATAAGTTTTGGCGCGTATGTAACAAATGAAGATATAGTAAAGTTTAAACAAGTATTAGATGAAGTATTGATGGAACTTAAAGGAGAATTTTAAAAATGATTTGGAAAGAAATTTTAATTCGATATGGAGAGCTTTCTACAAAAGGTCGCAACAAGATGGATTTTATTCGTCGTTTACGCGAGAACATTCGTCATGCGTTTGCAGATTTAGGACATTTACACATTCGCACAGAGCGCGATCGTATGTTTATCGCCATTCAAAATGAAGCACAAATGGACGTTTTATTAAAAGGATTACCTAAAATTTTTGGTATTCAATCATTTAGTCCAGTGGCAGCATGTGAAAAAGACATGGAGGCAATGAAAAAACTTGCCACAACAATTATGGATACATTTAAAAATGAGCAGCTTACTTTTAAAGTAGAAGTAAAGCGCACTGATAAAACATTTCCGTTAGAATCACATGCCATTCAACGCGAAATTGGTGGTCATGTATTACCACAATATCAAAATTTATCAGTAAAGGTGAAGCAGCCTGATATTGAGCTTCGTGTAGAGGTGCGTCATGATGCAACATATATGATGGCACAAGTTATTCCGGGCGCAGGTGGAATGCCTGTAGGTTCGAACGGTAAATCTTTATTAATGCTTTCTGGTGGAATAGATAGTCCTGTTGCTGGTTATTTAATGATGAAACGCGGAGTGCGCTTAGAAGCGATTCACTTCTTTAGTCCACCATATACAAGCCAAAATTCATTGGAAAAAGTAAAAGTGCTTGCTAATGAATTAACGAAATTTGGCGCTAGTATACGTTTACATGTTATTCCTTTCACTGAAATCCAAGTTCTTATTAAAGAAAAAGTACCTTCTAATGTATCGATGACAACAACTCGTCGTATGATGCTAAAAGTTGCTGACAAAGTACGTGAAGAAATCGGTGCACTAGCAATTGTTACGGGTGAAAGTCTTGGACAAGTAGCGAGTCAAACTCTTGAAAGTCTAACAGCTATTAATGCCGTAACTAACACACCAATTTTACGTCCATTAATCTCATCAGATAAATTAGAAATTATCGATATTGCAGAGAAAATAGGCACATACGAAACGTCTATCCAGCCATTTGAAGACTGCTGTACAATTTTTACTCCAGCAAGTCCAAAAACAAAGCCAAAGCTTGAAAAGGTTGAGCATTACGAAAGCTTCTCGGATTTTGATGAACTAATCGAACGAGCAGTGAAAAACCGTGAAGTCTATATTTTCCCGAAAAAAGAGCAAGAAGCCGATAAATTTGCAGATCTTCTATAGAAGAAACTTGCGATTTCTTAGGCTAACGAGCCGACTCAAAATCTTGAGTCGGCTTTTTTTGATCATTTCCTTTGGAGGTACAATTTACCTATAAAATTTTCGTATTAAAAATCTAATATCGCACATTCTATATTCACAAGGAGGTGAGAGACACATGACTTCAACAAATCGCAGTTCAAACAAACTTGCAGTACCTGGTGTAGAGTACGCTCTAGATCAAATGAAATACGAAATTGCACAAGAATTTGGTGTTCAATTAGGAGCTGACGCTTCAGCTCGTGCTAACGGTTCCGTTGGCGGTGAAATCACTAAACGTCTTGTACAAATGGCTGAATCACAATTAAAAGGTATGCCAAACAACCAATAATTGCATAATCAGCAAAAAATTAAAACCAGTGACCGTAAAAGGCACTGGTTTTAGTTTGTTTAAATTTATTAATTTTTATCCCGTATTAACGGGCAGTAATTTATCTATATCAAAAAAGAAGCGTCAGGTCCTCCCATTTCGATTCAATGAGAGCAAAGAAATAGGTGGGGCTAACTGCCCGTAAAAACCCGATTGGTGAAGACTAATAATCAGTGGGGTAAAGACGCCCCACTGATTAAAGTTTCACTTTATCCCGTATTAACGGGCAGTAATTTATCTATATCAAAAGAGAAGCGTCAGGTCCTCCCATTTCGATTCAATGAGAGCAAAGAAATAGGTGGGGCTAACTGCCCGTAAAAACCCGATTGGTGAAGACTAATAATCAGTGGGGTAAAGAMGCCCCACTGATTAAAGTTTCACTTTATCCCGTATTAACGGGCAGTAATTTACCTATATCAAAAAAGAAGCGTCAGGTCCTCCCATTTCGATTCAATGAGAGCAAAGAAATAGGTGGGGCTAACTGCCCGTAAAAACCCGATTGGTGAAAACTAATAATCAGTGGGGTAAAAAGTTTCACTTTATCCTACAAATGATTTGAATGTAGAGACTGTATTTGAAATATCCTCACTTTGGCAAATTGCAGAAATAACTGCTATTCCATCCGCACCTGCTTTAAATACCGTAGGAGCATTCGAGCAGTTTATGCCTCCAATTGCAACGATAGGGAGCTCCGGACATTGAATCCGAACTTGCTGTAAAAAATCAGTTCCACTAGGTGGATTGGCGTCACTTTTAGAAGTGGTTGAAAAAATCGGACCAATTCCTACATAATCAGCACCATATTGTAGAGCAGTTTGTAATTCAGTTTGTGAATGAACAGAAACACCTAAAATCATGTTGCCAATTTTATTACGCACCATCGACACAGGAAAATCCTCTTGTCCAATATGAACACCATCCGCTTTAAGCTTTATAGCCAGCTCGACATCATCGTTGACGATAAACGGAACATGATACTGTTGACAGAGCTTTTGACATTTACGAGCAAAATCTTCATAGGCTTGCCCAGTAAGTGTATTTGGTCCTTTTTCACGATATTGAAACATAGTAATTCCAGATTGCAGAGCTTTCTCTAAAACATTTAATGGCTCTTGTTTGAAAACATTACTTGTACCCATTATAAAATATAGCTGTAGATCGTCACGTTTCATGAATAATCACCTCGCAGGAATCCTTGAAGTTTTGATAAGCAAAATGATTTGTAGGACCATGGCCATTACCGATAGATAAATCATGAGTTATTGCTAATTGAATAAATTTTTTAGCTTCTTCAATCGCTTCTTCTAAGGGTAGTCCACGACCAAGAAAAGCAGTTAATGCAGCGGAAAACGTACAGCCTGTACCATGCGTATTTTTTGTTGCAATACGAGTGGACTGCATAGAAAATGACCGACCATCTTGGAAAAATACATAATCAGTAGCGTAACATTTATCCTCTAAATGACCGCCTTTAATAATGACGCATTGAACGCCCATTTGTAATAAGATCTTAGCTGCTTCTTTAATATCTGTTAAAGCATTGATTTTCCTTCCAGAAAGGGTTTCTGCCTCAGGAATGTTCGGTGTTACGATTGTTGCTAAAGGTAGCAAATAACTGCGTAATGCCTCAATTGCTTCTTGCTGTAATAAGCTTTCACCACCTTTTGCAATCATGACAGGATCTACTATAAGCGGAATATTTATTTCAGCTAAAATTTGAGCAATTGATTGGATTATTTCGGAGGAAAACAACATTCCGGTTTTAACGGCACTTATTGAAAAATCCTCGACTAGCGCTTTAAGCTGTTTTTCAACGAAGCTAACTTCAATTGGTAAGACATCCGATACACCAAGTGTGTTCTGGGCGGTTAAAGCTGTAATGACAGACGTTCCAAACACCTTTAATTCCTGAAATGTTTTTAAATCAGCTTGTATGCCTGCACCGCCACCACTATCTGAACCAGCAATTGTCGTTACAATATGCATCATTCTTCACCACCCTTGGAAAGGCGATGTAGTTCGTTCAATACTGCAATTTGAAAATCACCAATGTATGGAGTAGAAGAAGCGGCTTGCTCTGCCACTTTTTTATAAAGTGATAATGTTTCTATTAATTGGTCAAATGGTTTATTTCCTACGACGTAGGAAGCACAACATATTGCACTCAATAAGCAACCTGTTCCAGTAACTTCTGTCATTTGTAAATTTCCACCTGTAACCCATTGCTGATGTTCGCCATCAGTAATAAAATCCTTTTCACCGGTCACAATAACAATACAATTGTAGAGTTGAGCTACTTTTTGTGCCTCAACTTCTAAAGAAATGGAACCACTACCACTGTCTACGCCTTTTTGTTGCCATTCTACATTGGCTATAGCTGCAAGTTCTCCGATGTTGCAACGAATAGCCGCAAAATTTATTTCCTCGAGTAATTGTTGTACCGTTTGTTTCCGGTAAGTTGTTGCACCTGCAGCAACAGGGTCTAAAATAACGGGAATGCCAAGAGCATTTGCTTTTTTTCCTGCGAGTAACATTGATTCTTTCATTCGCTCATTAAGGGTACCGATATTTATCAATAAGCCTGAGGCAATTGCGACCATTTCTTCAACCTCATGACTGTCATCAGCCATGACTGGTGAAGCGCCTATTGCTAATAAGCCATTTGCTTGAAAATTAGCCACAACATAATTAGTGATACAATGAATAAGTGGATTTTGTTTACGGATTGTTTGAAATACCAATTTAAGTCCTCCTTGTTGGATGGACGTAAGCGTGCAAAAAAGGCTCTTTTTCGTGTAGAAAAAAACACGCAAAAGAGCCTTTCATCAGTAAATAGATGTGAATTGCTCCCTACGTCAGTATTAACTAACAGGTTCAAAGGGTCAGGTTTTACCTTCTCAACTCTAAATGAGTCCCCCTGCAATTATGCTTTTAGTTGACCAAAATGTACCATATTATTCATTCGTGTTCAATAGGGAGTTTTTTTCTTCATTGCGAAAACGGCACTAAAGCTAAGTCGAACTCGATAGTACTAATACGTGACTGATGCCATATAGCAAAGCATGATAGTTGTCACGACTTTAATGAATTGGAGTGAATTCCATTGAAAATGATAAAAATTGAGTTTTATAATGAGCGTAATAGAGGGGGCATTTGCCATGAAAAGAGAAGATTTAATCGCACCAGAATGGTATAACATTTCAGAGGAAATTGAAAAATATGCACAGGATTCTACTAAAAATGCATTATTAGTTTATAACGAAGATGAGGAAATTCAGTACTTAACATATCAAGCTTTACTTGAAAAGGCGAATCAGGCAGCACATGTATTTACATCCCAAGGTTTAAAAAAAGGTGATGTTATTTTGGTCATGGTGCCAAGATCAGTTGAAGCGTATATCGTCTATATTGCCGCTTTAAAGGCAGGTTTAACGATTATCCCTAGTTCCGAAATGCTGAGAACTAAGGATATTGAATATCGAATCAATCATGCCGATGCGAAAGGCGTTGTTGCATTTGAGCCATATATTGAACAGTTCGATAATGTGGGAAATTTACAAGGAATACAGCAATTTGTCATTGGTCATGCACACGAACCTTGGCAGCCGTTGCTTGAAAAAATGCAAAATCAACCTACGACTTACATAAGTTCTACACCGACTAAGAGTACAGACATTGCATTTTTAGCGTATACGAGTGGTACAACAGGCAATCCAAAGGCAGCGATTCATACGCATAGTTGGGGTTATGCGCACTTAAGAACTACGGCTCCAAATTGGTTAGGTGTACAAGAAGGTGACATTGTTTGGGCTACAGCAGCTCCAGGATGGCAAAAATGGATTTGGAGCCCGTTCCTTGCTACTTTAGGAAGTGGTGCTACTGCATTTGTTTACAAAGGTCACTTTGATGCTGCAACATATCTTGCATTGCTTGAAAAATTCAATATTAATATTTTGTGTTGCACACCGACCGAATACAGAATAATGGCGAGTCTTGGAAATTTACAAGACTTCAATTTAAGTACGATACGTCAGGCAGTGTCAGCGGGTGAACCTTTAAATAGTGAAGTGATAAAAGTATTTTCCGAGGTCTTTAATTTACAAGTACGAGATGGTTATGGACAAACAGAGAATACATTACTTGTTGGAACAATGGTAGGGATGGAGGCTAGAATGGGCTCAATGGGTAAACCTACTCCGGGTAATACTGTTGAAATTATCAATGATTTTGGAAATCCTACTGCAATTGGAGAAGTTGGAGATATTGCTGTACACTGTGAGACACCCGCGTTATTTAAGAAATATTTAAACGATCCCGAACGTACAAATTTACAATTTAGAGGCGATTGGTATATTACAGGAGATCGTGCATATAAAGATGAAGATGGCTATTTTTGGTTTGAAGGACGTGGGGATGATGTCATTATTTCATCTGGGTATACGATAGGCCCATTTGAGGTAGAAGATGCGTTATTAAAGCATCCAGCAGTAAAAGAAACTGCCGTAGTCGCGAGTCCAGATGTAATTCGTGGAAATCTAGTAAAGGCATTTGTTGTGCTCTCTGATGGAGTAGTTGGAGATGAAGCGCTTATTAAAAAACTACAAAGCCATGTGAAAACTTTAACAGCTCCTTATAAATATCCTCGTATAATTGAGTTTGTTACTGAGCTACCAAAGACTACATCAGGCAAAATTCGTCGTGTCGAATTACGTGAGCAAGAAAAAATCCATTATATCATTCAACAATAATTTCCTAGGAAATAATGTCGAAAATCAAAGTTCCTGCTTTTTTATGAACTTTGATTTTTTTTATGAAATTAGGTAATGTATTATAGGTTGAATAGGTTAAAGCAATAGTATTGGCTCATCGCCTACAGTTTGGCATGACATTAGTTAACTTTCTATGCGCTAGCTCGCTTTTGCAAATCTTATTGCCGAGCGGCACATCGGACGCCCGATAGAAAGTGCACAGCCGGAACATAGGTTAACCTCATGTTATGGTGATAAGACCATATTATTGTAATAAGTATGAAACAAATTAGGATATCAATCGTATAACGTTATGAGGAGGCGGAAAGATATGAATGGTAAAAGGTGGGCCGCTTTAATAATTGCAGGTGTACTATTAGTGTTTTCATTAGGGATTAACACGATTTTTGCAATATTTAAATCGAATTTCTTTAGTAATTTTGATAGCTTGGTAGCTGGAAACGACTTGACGGTTATGGAAGAGGTTAAAGAAGGTGGCGATATGGATAAACGTATTGCATACTTAAAGGTTGATGGAACGATTCAAGATGTTGGCTCAAGTACTTTATGGCAACCAGTTGCTTATGATCATCAATTTTTCTTAAATCAATTAGATAATATTTTATATGATCAGACTGTGGAAGGTATCGTCTTAAGTGTTAATTCACCAGGTGGCGGTGTAAAGGAATCAGCAGAAATCTATAAAAAACTTTTGAAAATTAAAGAAGAGCGACAAATTCCAATCTATGTTTCTATGGATTCGATGGCAGCTTCAGGTGGTTATTACATTTCAGCACCTGCAGATAAAATATTTGCGCAACGTGATACAATTACAGGTTCGATTGGTGTCATTATGCAATCTATTAATTATCAGGCGTTAGCAGAAAAAGTTGGTATTAAATATGAAACGTTTAAATCTGGTGAACATAAAGATATGCTTAGTCCAATGCGTGAAGTGACACCGGAAGAGCGTGCTATGATGCAAGACATGATTAATGAAACTTATCAGGAATTCGTTAATATTGTAGCAAAAGGGCGTAATATGTCTGAAGCCAATGTGAAAAAAGTTGCCGATGGTCGAATTCTTAGTGGTAAGAAGGCTCTTGAAGCAGGCTTAGTAGATGAGATTGGCGATGAGGAAGCAACAATTGCTGCACTGCGTAAAGACTTTGGTTTAGAGGACGCAGAATTATTTGAGTATTCATATGATGTGGGTGGTTGGCAATCATATGTTGGGATGAAGATTGGATCAATGTTTGGTCCCTCAGCAGAGGAAAAAATGCTGATGAAAATTATGGCAGATTATAAAGCGCCGAAAATGATGTACTTATATGGCGAAAACTAAGGAGGGAGTACAATGACAAACAATGAAATTGTTATGCAAGGTTCACCCTCTATGGAGAATACTCTCCTAATAGATAAGCCAATTACGAATAAAAATTATGCATTAAAAACAGCAGGCTTTTGGATACGTTTTTGGGCATTTTTCATAGACGGAATTATTATTGCAGCTATAGGTGGAATTCTCGTTAACCCAATATTTTATTTAATGGATTGGTCATTATCTGACACAGTGTGGTATGCACCGATTTCGATTATATCCGCTATTTTTTATTACAGTTATTTCGTATTAATGACGAAATTTTTTGGGCAAACATTAGGAAAAATGATATTTGGATTACGTGTTATTTCATTAAAACATGAGAAGCTGACATGGTCAGACGTGTTATTCCGTGATTGGATTGGGCGTATCATCAACAGCATTTTTATGCCACTATATATTCTTGTAGGCATTCTACCGAACAATCAAGGTATACATGATTTTTTTGCGGATACAACAGTCGTTCATGAAAAAATATATATTGAAAAAGATAGTGTGCAACCATCTTTGCCAATCAAAGAGGAAAAGATTGAATCTGTACCTCTAGAGGAAAAACCAGAACCTGAAAAGCTGGAGAAACATAACGAAGAATAATGGCTAGAGCTGTCTCATTGCGGTGAGACAGCTCTTTATTTTAGTGATGATAGAGGTGATTAATAGTTAGTTCGTTGGGAAAAATCCCTAAAAGTCGGGACGGAAATCATCCCTACATTATGGTTATAAGCTTGGGAAATGGTGCAATCTTAAGCAAATATGGCAGAACGGGATCGAAAAAATTCTTTCAAAATTATTTTAATGAGCTGTCTCAGTTGCAATTAATTCCCTCCATTTAGTAATATTATGTACATATGAAGATTAGGAGGCGTTTATATGGCACAAGTAACATTTAAAAATGGTCCAGTAACACTTATAGGTAACGAAGTAAAAGTTGGAGACAAAGCACCAGACTTTACTGTATTAGCGAATGATTTATCACCTGTTACATTAAAAGATTCAGAGGGGAAAATTCGTTTATTTAGCGTTGTACCATCATTAGATACTGGTGTTTGTGATGCACAAACACGTCGTTTTAATGAAGAAGCAGCAAACTTAGGTGACAATGTAGTTATCTATACAGTATCTGTTGACCTACCATTTGCTCAAAAACGTTGGTGTGGTGCAGCAGGCATTGATGCTGTTCAAACAGTATCAGATCACCGTGACCTTTCATTTGGTGAAGCATATGGTGTCTACATCCAAGAATTACGCCTTCTAACACGTGCGGTGTTTGTTGTGGATGCAAATGACAAAGTGACATATGTGGAATATGTTCCTGAAGCAACAGACCATCCAAACTATGAAGCGGCAATTGCAGCTGTCAAAACACTAGCATAATTTATTGATTTTAGGCTAAGATATTACTAGACAAAGGGGCTGTGACAAGTTTTTGTCACGGCTCTTTTCTGCGTGAAAGGAAGTTGTGTATGGAAAATATCGAAAAGTTATTTGGTATGCTAAATGAACATGCTGAAAAGATAGAAAAAGAACATAATGTTACATTGCTAGAGGGTATTTTAGATGGCTTAGAGGCATGGCTAGATGGGGAAGTTAATTTTTCACAAGACGGTGCTACAAAGGAAGATGTGCGCAAAGCGATTCAAATTGCTGTTTTAAAGGGGATGCGAAAAGGCTCTCAGCCGAATCACCAAATGACACCTGATACTCTTGGGTTATTAGTTGGTTATTTTGTGGAGCAACTATTTGCGGAGCGTCTAGAAACAGAAAAAATATCTATTTTAGATCCAGCAGTAGGTACGGGGAATTTACTATTAACAGTTATGAATTTATTAGACGGAAAAACAGAAGCAACAGGTGTAGAGGTTGATGAGCTACTTATTCGTATAGCTGCTGCTACAGCTGATTTGACAGAGCAGCCAGTTTCCTTATTCCGTCAAGATGCTTTACAAGACCTATTAGTAAATCCAGCAGATGCTGTTGTTTGTGATTTACCGGTAGGATATTATCCGAATGAAGATGTCGCATTAGATTATGAACTATGCGCTTCAGAAGGAATGAGTTATGCACATCACTTATTTATTGAGCAGTCCATTAATTACACGAAGGATGGAGGCTACTTATTTTTCTTAGCACCAACCCATCTCTTTGAATCTGAGCAGTCAAAACAACTGCATAAATACATTCAAAAGCATGTTTGGATTCAGGCGATTATTCAATTGCCAGATACAATGTTCGCCAATAAAGCACTGGAAAAGAGCATTGTCATTTTGCAAAAGCAAGGTACGGAATTCAAAGCTCCAAAAGAGGTACTGTTAGCAAAAGTACCAAACATGCAAAATAAACAAGCTCTTGCTATGTTCTTTGAAAAAGTGAAGATGTGGCAAGAAGGGAAATAAGTAAAAAAGGTATCCAAAATAGGATACCTTTTTGTTTGTCGCTAATAAAATATGTATCAATGAACAACCGTTGATTATCACCTAAATCTCCACTTTGCACTAAAATCAATGGTCCCACATCGTAGAATAGGTGAAAAGCTTAATCCAAAATAGTATTAACTATAATAAAAAGCTAAAAAAGATTCAGCCTAAATTATAAATGGATAGATTTGATTATTTTTCTACTTCAATTTTGCACAAAAAACATATGTTGTTGTTGCAGCTGTTTAGCACTACGTTTTTACCCAAATATTGCTGTCGCATAGCTTTCGCACAGACCTACTGCTGAAGTTTCTTTTATGGCGTGCCAGAAGATACATTTAAGTTAATTGGTTGATCTTCGTTACGACTGGGCGACACCTTGGGGATTAGCTATATAGAGGAACGAAGGCTAAAAGCATCACGTCCTGTGATAACGCCTTCGTGACCAACATCCTGTTGGCCCGAGACCCTGGAGCGAGCAACGCGAGTGAAGCGGCTCATCGGACGTCCCCAGGAAGCTCTGCTCTGCGCGAAAGCGAAGTGTCAGCGGCAAATGTTTTATCTGTAGCGAAAGCAAAGCGACAGCTACAAAGCGCTCAGTCGGAACGGAAATCAACCTCTCGTTATTGCCTGAGAGCCATACCTTATTTAATAGAACACTTTAATCTCAGTGACATAAGTTTTTCAACAATAAGAAAAAGGTATCCAAATTTGGATACCTTTTATGTAAGACAAAATTAAATTTCAGGTGTACGGATTACAAGTACGTCACATTTAGCTGAGCGTACAATTGCTTCAGATACTGAACCGATTAAGAAGCGTTCTACTGCATTTAGACCAGTTGCACCACAGATAATTAAGTCTGCGTCTACAATTTTAGAAAGCTCTTTTGTAATGATATTTTTTGGTGAGCCGTATTCAATTACTAGGTTAACATTTGTTAAGCCTTCTTCTTCAGCTTGTTTTTTGTAACCATTTAATAGCTCTTCAGAGAATGCTTGAGCACGCTCAGCAATTGAACGGTCGTATGCTTCGATTGCAGCGAATGAACGTGTGTCAATAACATTTACTAAATTTAATACAGCACCTTCGTTACGTTTTGCTACGTCAATCGATTTACGGAAAGCGTATTCAGCTTCCTTAGATCCGTCTACTGCAACTACAATGCTTTTATATTTATTAGCCATTTGAATTACCTCCCAGATTTGTATATGTTGATTATACCAAATGATTTTCTAAAGGAAATACTTTCCGGAAGAAAAAATGTGAAAAAGTGAAGGCATTTTCATTCACAAACAAAATAAATATTACTATCGCAAGCATATTTTTTGTTACTTACGTGGCATTTTCTTCAGGAAATCTATTTTCGATCAATAATAACCCTATATTTTTGCATGTTGGAAAATTACCTCCTTGTTAATTGGGATATTTATCATTGTGAGAATATTAGGAATTTTATCTATTATTATTTTAATTAAAGCATTTTTTGTTTATGTTTGGTAATATGGAAATGCAAGGGGTGCATCAATACATCAAAGAGTATGTAACAAAATGTGCTTATTTTTTATGTAATGGAAGGGGATAGGGAAGATGAAGATTGGTATTCCAAAAGAGATTAAAAACAATGAAAATCGTGTAGCTATGACACCAGCAGGGGTTGTTACATTAACAAATGCAGGCCATGAAGTGTACATTGAATCTGGAGCAGGTTTAGGTTCAAGCTTTACAGATGCAGACTACGTTGCTTCAGGTGCTCAAATTGTTGAGACAGCAAAAGAAGCATGGGCACAAGAAATGATTATGAAAGTAAAGGAACCCGTAGCATCAGAATACGATTACTTCTATGAAGGTCAAATCTTATTTACTTATTTACATTTAGCGCCAGAGCTTGAATTAACGCAGGCACTTTTAAATAAAAAAGTTGTAGGCATTGCATATGAAACAGTGCAATTAGCAAATGGTTCCTTACCACTTTTAACACCAATGAGTGAAGTTGCTGGTAAAATGGCAACGCAAATTGGTGCACAATTCTTAGAGAAAAACCATGAAGGTAAAGGTATTTTACTAGGAGGCGTATCAGGTGTACCACGCGGTAAAGTTACTGTGATCGGTGGCGGTATCGCTGGAACTAATGCGGCGAAAATAGCTGTCGGAATGGGTGCTGATGTAACGGTTATTGATTTAAGCCCAGAGCGTTTACGTCAATTAGAAGATTTATTTGGCCGTGATGTTCAAACATTAATGTCTAATCCTTATAATATTGCAGAATCAGTGAAAAACTCAGATTTAGTAGTTGGGGCAGTTTTAATTCCTGGAGCTAAAGCACCAAAGCTTGTTTCTGAGGAAATGATTAAGTCAATGCAATCAGGTTCAGTAGTAGTCGATATTGCTATTGACCAAGGTGGTATTTTTGAGTCATCTGATCGAGTGACGACACATGATGATCCAACTTATGTAAAACACGGAGTTGTGCATTATGCAGTAGCGAATATGCCAGGAGCTGTACCACGTACATCAACAATTGCTTTAACAAATAATACAATTCCTTATGCACTTCAAATTGCGAATAAGGGTTACAGACAAGCATGTGTTGAAAATGCTGCACTGAAAAAAGGTGTTAATACTATAGATGGACATCTTGTTTACAAGGCTGTTGCAGATTCTCAAGGTTTGCCATATGTAAATGTTGATGAGTTAATTCAATAAGAAACATAATAAAGGAAGCACCATATTTAATTATGGGTGCTTCCTTTTGTGTTGTTGAAGAACCATGGCTCTTAACAAAACGAGGGTTGATTTCTTTCCAGGCTACTCGCTTTGTTGCTGCCGCTACGCTTTCGCACAGATAAAACATTTGTTGCTGCCGCTACGCTTTCGCACAGATAAAACATTTGTTGCTGCCGCTACGCTTTCGCACAGATAAAACATTTGTTGTTGCCGCTACGCTTTCGCACGGAAAACATTCGCTCCGTGCAGGGTCTCGCCTGTCTCGCTTTCCCACGGGAGTCGAGTAGCCTTCCACTCCAATCGGCGATAGTGTATAACTTCTATCCATTTTAAAAGTGAACACTATGACGACTTATAACAGGGACGTAATTGTACACCTGTAGTTGCTAATGCTTCGCTTTCACACAAAAAAACATCTTGTGCTGCAGCTACGTTAGCACTGCGCTTTCGAACATAAAAAAATTGGTGCTGTCGCTACGCTTTCGCACAAAAAATATTTGCTCTAGTTTTTTATAACTATAAATTAGAGTGCCCTGCCAGAAGATACACACTATGTGAAGTAGTTGATTGGAGTGGAGACTGGGCGACTCCTTGGGGATCAGCGTCACAGATGAGACCCTGCAGCGCAGCGAAGCGGCTCATCGGACGCCCCCAGGAAAGCGCCCAGTTGGAACGGAAATCAACCCCTCGTTTTGCCGAAAGCTATACTTTACACTAAAAAAGGAAGCATCATGTTGGTTGCTTCCTTTTCTATATGCTTCAATAAACTTATAGTACAATCAAATCTTTCGGGAATTTTGTTAGTACTTCTACCCCGTCTTTTGTTACGACTACATCATCTTCAATACGGACACCTGTCACATCAGATTTATAGACACCTGGTTCAATTGTGAAGACCATGCCTTCCGCCATAGTCATTTCGTTTGCGCCTGTAACAGAAGGGAATTCATGTACAGAAATGCCGAGTCCATGACCAAGTCGATGTGTGAAGTATTCGCCATAGCCTGCGTCAGTAATAGTATCACGAGCGATTTTATCTAAATCCATTGCGCGAACACCTGGTTTTACTGCTGCAATTGCATTTGTATTAGCCGCTAGTACTGTGTTGTAGATTTCCTTTTGTGCCTCACTAGGTTCACCAAAGGCAACCGTACGAGTAATGTCAGAACAATAACCGTCGTAAATTACGCCAAGGTCGAATAATATCATATCGCCTTTTTCTATTTTTCGAGCACCTGGGTTACCGTGTGGAGAGGCTGTTTTTGGACCGCTCAATACCATTGTTTCAAAGGACATCTTGCAGCCTTTATCCTGAATAGCACTTTCTATCGCTGTTAAGATTTCCATTTCTGTTTTGCCTTCAGCAATTTCTTTACAGCCGATTTCAATAGCATAGTCAGCTAGTTCTGCAGCTTTACGTAATTTTTCTAATTCATTTTCATCTTTAATTACTCGCATAGCATTGATTTTTTCGTCGAGACGAACAAAACTTGCCTGCGGGAATGATTGTT
This sequence comes from Lysinibacillus sp. 10T31, assembly GCF_056394365.1. NCBI lineage: Bacteria > Bacillati > Bacillota > Bacilli > Caryophanales > Bacillaceae > Lysinibacillus > Lysinibacillus sp. 10T31. The sequence continues at coordinate 41,389 of NZ_JBFTHS010000028.1, read as the reverse complement.
GTAAGGCTTCTAAACGCTCTACGATGAGCTGAGCTTTTTCAATAGCAAACGTTTGTGGGTTAACATTACGAGCTTTTATCGCTTGGGCAAGAACTTCCATTGAATTTTCAGTATCTTGGTGACCGATGACCTCATAAGACCAACCTGCTTCTTTCGCATCTGGGATTTCCATTTTGGGGCAAATTAAAAAAGGTTCTGCCTCTTTAAAAATCATCACGCCAAGTAATCTCTCATGCGGATTACTTTTAAAGCCTGAAACGTAAAAAACATTGTCTGGTGTCGTTACGAAAGCGGCATCAATTTGGTTTTGTTGTAAATAGTTTTGAATTTCTTTAACCTTTGACATACACAGTTCCTCCTCATTATTGATTGAAAAAATCCCCACCTGATTGGCTAAATTTATAGCCTACCCAGCATGCAATTTCGCTAAGGCGAAATTGATTTTTGTTGGGAAAGAATCTATTATTCTCTGTACTAGCATATCAAAAAAAGGGAAAAATCGCATGGATAGCGAATAAAAAATGATGTAGAACAATTAAGTACCGCAGGGAGGAAACTTTTATGGAAATTAGTTATCATGGTCATTCTGTTGTCAAAATTCAATCAAATGGGAAAACAATATTGATAGATCCATTCATTAATGGGAATGGACTAACAGATTTAAACGTTGCTGATGAAGCGCCAGATATTATTTTACTTACACATGGCCATAATGATCATGTCGGTGATACAGTGGAGCTTGCAAAGAAAAAAGATGCGCTTGTCATTGCACCAAATGAGCTAGCAAATTGGATTTCTTGGCAAGGAGTGAAAGCGCATCCAATGCATATAGGAGGAGCTAAGGAATTTGATTTTGGTAAAGTGAAGTTTACTCAAGCGTTCCACGGTTCGTCGTATGTAACAGAAAATAATGAAATTATTTATATGGGCATGCCTGCTGGAATTTTATTATTTATCGAAGGATTAACGATTTATCATGCAGGGGATACAGCTTTGTTTAGTGATATGAAATTAATTGGAGAACGCCATCCTATTGATATTGCATTTTTACCGATTGGTGACAATTTCACGATGGGCCCAGAGGATGCGGCTTGTGCAGTTTCATTTTTGAAGCCGAAAATTGTCGTACCAATCCATTATAATACATTTCCTCCAATCGAGCAGGATCCACAAATTTTTGCAGATTTAGTGCAAAATGCAGAGGTTCAAATTTTAAAAGTAGGTGAAAAAGTAAACTGTTCCTAATCAGTGACACTGCTGTACTATATGAGTTGGCACCACGTGCGTAGTTGAAACGATGGGAAAAGTAAAACAAATTATCACTTTATATTAAATATTTTTATAAAAAATATGGTACACTAAGAGCAGAATTTGATGCTTGAGAAATAGGTGATATTTTGTCTACAAAACATGAGAGAATTTTACAATACATCGAATCATTACCTGTGGGTGATAAAATTTCAGTACGTCAAATTGCAAAGGAAATGCAGGTGAGTGAAGGAACGGCATACCGTGCCATTAAAGAAGCGGAAAATCGCCGTTTAGTAAGCTCTATTGAACGTGTTGGAACAATTCGTATTGAGAAGAAAAAGAAAGAAAATATTGAGCGATTAACTTTCGCTGAAATCGTTAACATTATAGACGGCCAAGTTTTAGGTGGAAAAACAGGTTTACATAAAACGTTAACGAAATTTGTTATTGGTGCCATGCAGTTAGAGGATATGATGCGTTATACAGATGCAGGAAGCTTGCTCATCGTTGGTAACCGTATTAAAGCACATGAAAATGCATTGCGTGCTGGTGCTGCTGTTTTAATTACAGGCGGCTTTGATACAACTGAGGAAAACAAGTTACTCGCAGATTCCTTGGACCTACCAATCATTTCAACAAGCTATGATACCTTTACCGTGGCAACAATGATTAATCGTGCAATTTATGACCAGTTAATCAAAAAAGATATTTTATTTATTGAAGATATTTTTGTGCCGATGACGGATACTTCTGTTCTTCGAAATGATGAAACAATTCATCATTTCCAAAAGCTAAATGAACGAACAACTCATGGTGCATTTCCTGTTGTTACAGCAAACAATAAGCTTGTTGGGATGATTACCGTAAAAGACGTTATTGGTCGAGAAGAAAACGAGCTTATTGATAAGGTTATGACAAAAAATCCGATTGCTGGATCGATGAAAATGAGTGTTGCTTCTGCAGGACATCGTATGATTTGGGAAGGGATTGACCTATTACCAATTGTCGATGATGACAATATTTTGCAAGGTGTGATTAGTCGACAAGATGTACTAAAAGCGCTTCAGCTTGCTCAAAGACAGCCACAGCATGGTGAAACGATTGATGATTTAGTCAAAAACGAGATGAAGGTGCTTGGCGATGAAGAATTAATCGTAGAATTTAAAGTAACACCTCAAATGACAAACCAATATGGGGCAATTTCTTATGGAGCATTTACAACTTTGTTAGCAGAAGTTGGCTCATTCGCATTAAAACGCCGTAAACGTGGAGATGCCGTTGCCGAAAACATGACGATTTATTTTATCAAGCCTGTGCAAATGGAAAGTACACTTACTGTAAAGCCTCGAATATTAGACATGAGTCGTAAGTTTGTGAAAATGGACTTCGAAGTGTTTAATCAACAAATGCTTGTTGGGAAGGCAATGATGATGTTCCAGCTACTAGAACGTTAAGAAAACACAAAAAGGGATGGTCTAGGGTAAATGCTAGACCATCCCTTTCACTTTTTTCGGCTAACTGACCTGTATCACGCAGGCTTAAGCACAAAGCCGATTCCAGACGCATTGTTTATCTGCGCGAAAGCGAAGCGTCAGCGGCAATTATGCCGAGGCGTAATTATTCATTGGTTAATTCGGTACTCCTCGTCAACAAATTGACCGTAGTGACGAACTCTTTTTATATTTTCAATTACAACAAAGATGCCTAAAACGACAAGAATTGCTACAATAATAAATGTATATAACCCAGGGAATAAATAGGCTTGGTTTAAACCAAATAAAAGAATAAATGCACCAAAGCTTACATTCGCTTTACTTTTGTACCAATTTTTAGCGATTGGTAATGAAGAACGAAACTGTTTTGTTTTAAAATAAAAATAAAAAACAAATGATATGATTATTGCAAACACAAATATTAAATTGAGCATAGTAAACCTCCTAGCATAACTAGTCATTATTGTAACGATTATTGAAGAAAAATGCTAACGGTTATTACTATCAAATTGGGGGAAATTAATTTGAAAAGACAAATCATCGACACAATTGCTTCATATGAAACAATCGTTATTCATCGCCATGTGCGTCCAGATCCAGACGCTTATGGATCTCAGCAAGGGTTAAAAGAGCTTATTTTAGCAAATTATCCGGAAAAGAGGGTTTTTGCAGTAGGTGAGCATGATGAATCTTTATCATTTTTAGCAAATCCAGATAACATTACAGATGATATATACGACGATGCTTTAGTTATTGTGACTGATACGGCAAATACTGAACGGGTGGACGATCAACGCTATACAAAGGGTAAAATGATCATTAAAATAGATCACCATCCAAATGATGATCCGTATGGTGATTTACTGTGGGTGGATACGAATGCGAGCTCTTGTAGTGAAATGATTTATGAGCTTTTTGAAGAAGGAAAACAAGTAGCAAATTGGATTTTATCTGATGCTTCCGCAAGATTATTATTTGCTGGTATTGTAGGGGATACAGGACGTTTCCAATTCCCTAGCACGACCGTAAAAACGTTTAAAATTGCAGGAGAGCTTATTACATATAATTTTGATCGAAATCAAATTTTCGATGGAATGTATGAAATGGAACAAAAGCTTTTAAATTTACAGGGCTATATTTATCAAAATTTCAAAATGGATGAGTATGGAGCAGCACGTATCAAGCTGACAAAGGAATTGCTAGCAGAATTCAATGTTGTACCGTCAGAGGCGTCCTTGTTAGTCGGTTGTCTTGGAAGTGTGAAAGATATTTGTGCTTGGGTGGTCTTCATTGAAGAGGCCGATCAGATTCGTGTGCGTTTACGTTCAAAAGGCCCTATTATTAACACTTTGGCGAAGGAATTTAACGGTGGTGGACATCCGCTCGCTTCTGGGGCTACAGCTTACTCATGGGAAGAAGCAGAGCGTGTTATAACGCGATTACAGGAAATTTGTAAGGCGTATCAATAAATCGGTTGCTTTATTAATCGAAACTTAGAAAGGAAGGGATTCATTTGACACATGTATACACGAAAATGCATACGAGTGCGGATTTATTGAAAAGTACGATTCGGCTTGAACAATTGATCCCTTTTTTACAAGAGCAAAATACTCAGGCCTGTGCAATCGTCAATTCAAAATTGTACGGGCTTTTGCCTTTTTGTAAAGCATTGCAGCAAGCGAATATTCATGCTGTATTAGGGCTCACTATAAATGTACAGTGGCAAGAAAGAAAAGTTCCACTTGTGCTATATGCGCAGACCCAAGAAGGCTATCAGCATCTTTTAAAGATTAGTAGCGCAGTTTCAATTCGAGAGGACGATGCACTTCCTTGGAAATGGCTTGAAGGATATGCAGCGGGCTGTGTGGCCTTACTTTCTTCGGATGACTTAATAGAAATTGAGGATTGGTCTGAAGTAGTAAGTGCTCTAAATAAGGTATTTGGTAAGCGTTTATTTATGGGTATAGCAAGACCTGCAGGAATAATAGCTGAACAAGAAAAAACATATGTAGCATGGTGTGAAACTATGAACATAACGATGGTTGCCTCTCAGAGCTGCTATTTTTTACGTCCAGAAGACCATTTTGCCTTTGAGGTTGCAAGAGCGATAGATTCAGGTGACAAGCTTACCGGTACAATGTTATCAACTCATTTACAAGGTTATTTCGCTCCAACGAAAGAAGAATGGCAAAGTTGGTTTACTGATCATCCAGAATGGCTTGAGTCTAGTGCAACGATGCTAGCTAGCTGTACTGCGGAAATTCCTGAAATGCACGTTCAAATGCCTAAATTTCCTGTGCCAACAGGGGAAACGGCCGAAAGCTTGCTTGTCGAAGAGGCTTTTGCAGGATTGACAGAACGTTTAAAGCAAACTGAAATTCCTCAAGTTTATCGGGAGCGACTTCAATATGAGCTTGAAATTATTTGTTCAATGGGCTTTGCAGATTATTTTTTAATTGTTGCAGATTTTATGCATTTTGCTAAAGAAAATCGTATTTTAACAGGTCCTGGTCGTGGTTCTTCAGCGAGTTCTCTTGTGGCTTATAGTTTATCTATTACGCAAGTAGATCCATTAGTTTACGGCTTATTATTTGAACGATTTTTAAATCCTGAACGTGTTACTCTGCCAGATATAGATATCGATTTTGTCGACAGTAAAAGACAAAAAGTTATCCAATATGTCGCTCAGAAATATGGAAAGGCAAATGTAGCGCAAATTATTACGTTTGGCACTTTATCTGCTAAGGCAGTTGCTAGAGATGTTGCCCGTGTTTTTGGTTTTGACGCTGAAACATTGGAGAAAATTTCGAAAATGATTCCAAATAAACCTGGGATAACATTGCAAAAAGCACTGTCCGAATCACAAGGTTTACAAGGCTGGCTAGCTGAGGATGAAAAACATCGTCGCTGGTTTGAAGTGGCGTTAAAACTTGAAGGGTTGCCAAGAAATTCTTCTACTCATGCTGCTGGGATTGTACTGTCACCTTCACCATTAGTTAATACGATACCGATTGAAGAAGGGCATGATGGAATATATTGTACGCAATGGCCAATGGGCGATGTAGAAGCTAGTGGACTTGTAAAAATGGACTTTTTAGGTTTGCGCAACCTGACAATTTTAGAGCAGATACGTTGGTCAATTTATAAAGCGGGTGGTCCTTGGATAGAGTTTGAGCTTATTCCAATGCAGGATGAAAAGACATTTAAACTTCTTCAAACGGGAGATACATTAGGGATTTTCCAATTAGAATCGGAAGGTATGAAGCAAGCTTTACGTGATATTCATCCCAATCATTTTTTAGATATAGTAGCAGTTAACGCATTGTATCGCCCTGGTCCGATGGATTTTATTCCTGTATATGCAAGAAGAAAAGCAGGTAGGGAATCGGTTACTATGCTACATCCAGCTTTAGAACCCATTTTACGAGAGACGTTTGGTGTCATAGTTTATCAAGAACAGATCATGCAAATTGCTTCGGTGATGGCTGGTTTTACGATGGGACAAGCAGATTTATTGCGTCGGGCGGTAAGTAAGAAAAATCGTCAAGTATTAGAGGAGCAACGTGCCGCATTTGTAAAGGGAGCAATGAAGCAAGGCTTTGACGTTCATGTGGCAGAAGAAGTATATGCATTAATTGTGCGCTTTGCAGATTATGGTTTCCCTAAAAGCCATGCTGTCGCATATAGCGTTATTTCCTACCAAATGGCTTATTTAAAGGCACATTTCCCACAAAGCTTTTATACAGCACTTTTATCAAATGCAACAGGAAATGTGGAGAAAATCCTACAGGTTGTGAGTGAGGCGAAAGAAAAGGGGATTCCATTTTATCCACCTTCATTAAAACAGAGTACAAAATTTTTTACTGTTGAAAAGGATGGAATTCGCTATAGTTTATCCGGAATAAAGGGAGTACCTCATACATTTATAGAGACAGTGAATGCCTTACGCCAAACGAATGCAAAAGCATTTGATAATCTATTTGACTTGGCAGTTGCTTTAAGTGCACAGCATTTTAAACCAAAAGTAATGGAGTCTTTAATTTTTGCTGGGGCCCTTGATTATATAGGTAAAGATCGTGCTGTTCTAATAGCAACATTGGAGGCAGCCTTAAAGCAAGCTGAACTGCTAAGACCAACTGAGGATATTGATATAGAATCGGCTACTGCCTTTAGTTTTGGTAAGCCGAAGTATATGGAAGCGGATGCGATGCCACAAAAGGAAAAATTACTTCATGAAAAGGAAAGTCTTGGTTTTTATATTTCAGCACATCCGGTCTCAGAGGAAAGAGCTTTTTGGAATGAAGTAAATAGTACGTGCCGAGAGTTGAAGCATGCTCGTGAGGGAACGTATGTAAAAATGATTGGCATGATAGAAGAAGTAAAAAAAATACGCACAAAAAAAGGTGAGCAAATGGCCTTTGTTCAGCTTCAGGATGAGTTTGGAACGGTATCTGTAACCTTATTCCCGCAAGTTTTTCATCTTGTTCAAGAGCTGTTACTCGAAGATGAATTGCTTTACATTGAGGGAACGCTTGAAAGGCGCTTTGGTAAACCTCAAGTGAAAGTAAAACATGCACAGACGACGAAAAGAATATGAAATTGAAGAAAATTTTAGAAACTGCATAAATTTTTATGCAGTTTTTTCTTTACTTTTTAATAATTATTTTGTAAGCTAGAGTCAATGTTGAAAAGTGGCCAGACCACTTTTTTCTTCATTCGGTAGGAGACGCCATCTTCTGAAGATGATGGATTTAGTTAGGTATCCAAACACTTACTGAATGAAGATAAAACCTTTGGACGCATTGATTATCTGAGCAAAAGCGAAGCGACAGCAACGAATGTTTTTCTGTGCGAAAGCGAAGCGACAGCAACGAATGTTTTTCTGTGCGAAAGCTACAATTAGGCCAAGGCGAAATTGATAGAACGAGGAGTTGATCGTATGGATAAAAAAACCGAACAAAAGAAAGTGTTTTTAGATATCGTCCAGCAATTACGACAACTTATTAAAACAGAAAAAATACAGGCTGGTGAAAAGCTCCCTTCCGAACGAGTCCTTTCAGAACGTCTAGGTGTCGGGCGATCCTCCGTGAGAGAGGCATTGCGAAGCTTAGAATTGTTAGGTCTTATTGAAACGAAACATGGGGGAGGTACATTCCTAGCTTCCACACAAAAGCATCAGCTCGTAGAAATACTGTCGATGTTTATATTAGAAGATGAAAAATCAAAAAAGGATGTCGAATTAACGCGACAAATTCATGAAAAGGAAGCTATTCGCGTAATAAGTTGTACAGAGACTCTGCGAACACTACCTGTGTGGGACAGTTTTTTTGTAAAGCTAGAGATAGAAGGTACGATTAATTGTCTGGATGTTTTACGGGAAATAATAATCACGTCAGGAAATCGTCTTTCACTAAAAGTATGGTTTCAGTTAGCAGTTTATGACGGTGACCGTTTAAATCGAAACTCAACAGAAGAAGAAAAATTAATCATTCAAACTATGTTGAAATCGATGCAACTAGGCTATGAAAAAGAAGCATTAAAAGCTTACGAGCAGTGGATGAAGACTGTACGAAGTAATTAGACAATAAAGGGGGAGTCAAACATGGCAATTCGCAGCCTATTTACTAAAAAGAAAGAGGATGGACAAGAAAAGGGATTTCCAGAAGGACTTATGACAAAATGTCCAGAATGCCGTCATATTCAATTAACGAAGGAATTAGAAAAAAATCATAAAGTATGTTCAAAATGTGACCATCATTTCAAAATGACAGCGCAGGAGCGAGTAGCAGATTTTTTAGATGAAGGTTCATTTGTTTCAATGGACGATCATTTACAAACAAGTAACCCACTCAATTTCCCTGCTTATGTTGAAAAAATTTCAGCGGATCAACAAAAAACTGGATTAAGCGAAGCTGTGCTGACTGGGTTAGGTACCCTGGACGGAGAAGAAATTGTTGTAGCAATTATGGATTCTCATTTCCGTATGGGCTCAATGGGCTCAGTTGTCGGAGAAAAAATCACACTCGCCGTTGAAAAAGCTACTGAATTACGTCTACCATTTATTATCTTTACTGCTAGTGGTGGAGCGCGCATGCAAGAAGGTATTCTATCATTAATGCAAATGGCAAAAACGAGTGTGGCATTAAAACGCCATAGCGGTGAAGGACTATTGTTTATTTCTATCTTGACGCATCCTACAACAGGTGGCGTTTCTGCAAGCTTTGCCTCTGTTGGAGATATTAATATTGCTGAACCACAAGCATTGATTGGCTTTGCTGGTCGCCGTGTCATTGAAGAAACAGTAAGAGAAAAACTGCCAAGTGATTTCCAAACGGCAGAATTTTTATTAGCTCATGGTCAGCTTGATGCCATCTTCCATCGAAAAGATTTACGAAACCAAGTAGCAGTGCTTGTAAAAATGCATACGAAAGGCGGCGTGCAACATGTCTAAAAATTTAGCTTTTGAAGAACCAGTAGTACAATTACGTGAGAAAATTGATGAGTTAAAAACGATTGCTGCCGATGCAGATGTAGATATGACAGGCGAAATCGAAACGTTAGAAACACGTCTAACACAGTTAGAACAATCCATTTATGCCAATATGAAGCCGTGGGATCGTGTACAGGTTGCTAGACATCCAGAACGACCAACGACATTACAATATATAGAGGCTATGTGTGAAAACTTTATTGAGTTACATGGTGATCGCACGTTTGGTGATGATGCGGCTATCCTTGGAGGGATTGCTCTTTTTGAAGGTCAGCCAGTAACAATTGTTGGACACCAACGCGGAAAATCAACTAAAGAAAACATTCGTCGGAATTTTGGTATGCCACATCCAGAAGGATATCGTAAGGCATTACGTTTAATGAAGCAGGCCGAAAAATTTAAGCGACCAATTATTTGTTTTATTGATACGAAAGGTGCTTATCCCGGTAAGGCTGCTGAGGAACGTGGTCAAAGTGAAGCGATTGCCAGAAATCTAGTTGAAATGGCGGGCTTAACAGTGCCAGTTATTAGTATTGTTATTGGAGAAGGTGGTAGTGGAGGTGCAATTGCATTAGGTGTAGCGAATCGTGTCTTTATGTTAGAAAACTCAACGTATTCGGTTATCTCGCCAGAAGGAGCTGCATCGATTTTATGGCGTGATGGTAGCCTAGGAAAGCAAGCGGCCGAAGCAATGCGTATAACAGCACCTGACTTAAAAGAGCTTGGCGTTATCGATGGAATTATCCCTGAAATAACAGGTGGAGCTCATCGCAATGTAGCGAAGCAAGCACTTTATATAAAAGAATGTATAAGCGACACACTAAAAGCATTGAATTCTTTAAATGGCGAACAATTAATTGAGGATCGTTATGAGAAATTCAGAAAGATTGGACAATATACAGAAGCTTAAATTACAATATTAGGTTTTTGGATATGTAAATTTGCTCGAAAATAGTTAAAAATTGTGTTTTACAATAATAAAAAACCTAGAGTAAATAGTGCGAAGAATAATTAAAACATATTGAATAAATGTTAAATTTAGGATGTTTTCGGATAGAAAGAGTGTGTGAAAGCGCATTCTTTTTATTTTTTATGTAAAAGTTATGTTTTTCTAGCCTCAGAACCCTTACATAGTTTGTTTTTTCATGTTAATGTGAATAATAATAGTATCTGCAGGAGGTTCGACAATGAAAAAAATTGCCGTATTAACAAGTGGTGGAGATGCGCCAGGAATGAATGCAGCCATTCGTGCAGTTGTTCGTAAAGCAGCATATCATGGAATTGATGTTGTCGGAATTAAGCATGGCTATGATGGCTTAATAAAAGGTAATATGGAAAATCTCGATTTAGGTTCAGTAGGTGGCATTATTCAACGTGGTGGTACAAATTTAAATTCAGCAAGATGTCCTGAATTTAAAGAAGACGCTGTTCAGCAGCGAGGTATTGATAATATGCGTGAAGCTGGTATTGAAGGACTGGTCGTTATTGGCGGTGATGGTTCTTACCGTGGAGCTATGGATTTAGTGAAAAAAGGCTTTCCTGTTGTTGGCGTACCAGGAACTATTGATAACGACGTACCTGGAACCGAGTATACTATAGGATTCGATACTGCACTAAATACGGTCGTGGAATCAATTGATAAAATCCGCGATACAGCAACTTCCCATGAAAATTCCTTTATAGTTGAGGTAATGGGGCGAGATGCAGGGGACATTGCTTTATGGGCAGGTCTTGCAGCTGGGGCTGAAACAGTTTTAATTCCAGAAGAAGATTATAATTTGGATGAAATTGTGGCACGCTTAGACCGTGGAGCAGCTCGTGAGAAAAAGCATAGCATTATTATAGTTGCTGAGGGTGTTATGTCTGGTAATGAATTGGCAAAACTGTTATATGAAAAAACAGGAAAAGAAACGCGTGTTTCTGTTCTTGGACATATCCAACGCGGCGGTTCACCAACTGCGCGTGATCGTGTTCTAGCGAGTCAATTCGGTGCACATGCAGTTGAATTGTTAATGGAAGGAAAGTCTGGCAGGGCGGTAGGTATCCGCAATCATCAAGTTATTGACTATGATATGCCTGAGGCTTTCGAAAAAAATCATGAGGCAGATGTAAGCTTATATACTTTAATGAAAGAACTATCAATATAATTTGTTATAAAACGGAGTGGGCAGAAAATGAGAAAAACAAAAATCGTATGTACAATTGGTCCAGCAAGTGAGTCACCAGAAGTTTTAGAGAAACTAATTGAAGCAGGTATGAATGTAGCCCGCTTAAACTTTTCGCATGGTTCTCATGAGGAGCACGAAGTACGTATTAATTTAATTCGAGAAGTAGCACAAAAATTAGGGAAACCAGTTGGGATTTTACTCGACACAAAAGGTCCCGAAATTCGTACGCATAATATGAAAAACGGAGAATTGCATTTAGCAGCAGGGCAAGTAATTGATATTTCAATGACTGAAGTTGAAGGAACTGAGTCAAGCTTCTCTGTAACGTACGATCGTTTAATCGAGGACGTTGAGCAAAGTTCTATTATTTTATTAGATGATGGACTTATTCAATTACGTGTATTAGCAAAAGATATGGAAAAAGGCCTTATTCATACGATTGTTGAAAATACAGGTGTCTTAAAAAATAAAAAGGGTGTTAACGTGCCAGGTGTTTCTGTACAGCTTCCTGGAATTACAGAAAAAGATGCACAGGACATTCTATTCGGTATTAAACAAGGTGTTGATTTTATTGCAGCCTCGTTCGTTCGTCGAGCAAAGGATGTACTAGAAATTCGAGAATTACTTGAACAAAATGGCGGTAACCACATTCAAATTATCCCGAAAATCGAAAACCAAGAGGGTGTCGATAATATCGATGAAATCATTTTAGTTTCAGATGGATTAATGGTAGCACGTGGTGACCTAGGTGTTGAAATCCCTGCAGAAGAAGTACCGCTTGTACAAAAGAAATTAATTTTAAAATGTAATCAAGTAGGTAAACCAGTTATTACAGCTACACAAATGTTAGATTCAATGCAGCGCAATCCACGTCCAACACGAGCAGAGGCTAGTGACGTAGCAAACGCAATTATCGATGGAACAGATGCAATTATGCTGTCTGGTGAAACGGCAGCAGGGCTTTATCCAATAGAATCCGTACAAACAATGAATAAAATCGCACAGCGTACAGAAAATTCATTAGACTATAAGGCAATCGTTTCTACACGTAGTCGTGAAAAAGAGGCAAATATGACTGAGGCGATTTCTCAGGCTGTAGCATACACTTCGATTAACTTAGGTGTGAGGGCAGTACTAGCACCAACAGAAAGTGGTAACACAGCTAGAATGATTGCAAAATATCGTCCTGGTGTACCGATTGTCGCTGTAACAGGTTCTGCCAATACAGCTCATGCATTAACACTAGTTTGGGGTGTAAACCCAGTTGTTTGTCAACGAGTTACGACAACAGATGAAATTTTAGAGCTAGCTGTTGATGAAAGCTTGAAGCATGGTTTTGTAACACACGGTGATGCAGTTGTCATTACAGCAGGTGTACCAGTAGGTGAAGCTGGTACTACTAACTTAATGAAGGTACACATCATCGGAGATTTATTAGCACGTGGTCAAGGAATCGGTAAAGCTTCAGTAGTAGGTAAAACAGTTGTTGCAAAAAATGCAGCAGAGGCACTAGCATATGATACAGACGGATGCATTATAGTAACAGTTGGCTCAGATCGTGATATGATGCCAGCACTTGAAAATTGTGTCGGTCTGATTACAGAGGAGGGCGGGCTAACAAGTCATGCAGCGGTTGTAGGACTAAGCCTTGGTATCCCTGTTATCGTCGGAGTAAAAGAAGCCACTACATTGATTCGCCACGGTCAAGAAATTACAATGGATGCTGAAACAGGAGTTATTTACAAAGGGCATGCAAGTGTACTTTAATCTATAATATAAAGCTCTAGTGCAAATAATTGTACTAGAGCTTTTTTTATAAGATAGAAGTAAATAGCATTTTGGTGACCAGCTGATTTTGCCTAGTTTAAACAATATTTAACCAAATTGAAATCGTTCCTTTTCTCTCATGGAATGAGATTTACTATAAAAAATAGCGTCGTCATCTCTTAAATAGAACCCATTATTTTTTAAATGAAACTTAATGGGCTATAATAACGTATATAAGGTATAGCGTTTTAGCTAGAAAGGAGAAAAATATGAGAAAAGTTTTTCTTGGTTTCATTGTTTATGCATTAGCCGAGTTGGCGTTATTAATAGTAATTGGTCAAAATATTGGTGTTCTAAATACATTATTGCTTATAATCGCTACGAGTATTATAGGTATTTATATAGTGAAAAATAAAGGTATGAATTCTGTACAAAAGGTTAAAAATACGATAGCACGCGGAGAAGCTCCGGGGCCAGCATTAGTTGACACAGTATTAAATTTCAGTGGTGGTGTACTTCTAGCATTACCAGGTTTTATAACAGATCTTGTTGGTTTATTACTGCTCATGCCTTTTTCTCGTAAAATGTTCCAGCCAATCTTTTATTATTGGATGCGAAAAAAAATGAAAAAAGGTCAATTTATCATCGTTCAAAAATAGCATTATCCTTTAGTTTAACCGCCAAAAATAAAAATATAGGGCTCAGTAAAATGCCATAAAAACCAAATAATAAAATAGAGGCAGCACTGATGAAAAAGGTGTGGAATGTACGTAATTGTAATGTATTTGACCAAAGCATGGATTCAGCTAGCTGCCTTGTTAATTGAACGAAGAGATACAAAAGTAAAATAGCTACACATAAAAAGGTATTGCCTTTTAAGTAAAAATAAATGCTCATGGGTACAAGAAATACTCCAATCCCAAAGAACGGAAGTACATCTGCAAATGCAACTATAAAAGCTTTAATGATGGCTTGTTCAAATTGGAGAAACATAAATCCCGCACAAAGAATGAGCAGTGTAATCGTGAATAGCTGAAACTCCACGTACAAAAAGTAATGAAATAGCTGCATGATTTTAGAAAAATGCTTCTGCCATTCATTACGGAATTTTTTTGGCACATATTGAAAAAACCAATATCGGGATTTGCGAGTTTCTAATAAGGCGAAATAGTAAGCAACAAGGAATATAAATACTTCAATTATATGTTTCATGAGTAGTTGGAAAATATTAGCTGTGTATAAAAAGATCGAATCGAAAATAGAAAGCGATTTTTCCTTTAAAACTTGGATGAACATTGTTTCATATTCATTGAAAAGCGGGAAATTTTGTAGTGTATCTCTGATTTCAGGGAAGACAAGAATAATACTGTTTATAGATATGATAACGAGAAGAAAAATGCAAGCTAGTATAAGTGCTTCCACAATAATTGCTGCCAGCCAATAGGTAATCCTACAATAAGAGTGAAGGAATTTTATGATAGGATACGTAGAAAAAGACAAAAAAATCGCGAGTGATACAGGCAATACGAACCATAGTATTACCAAATAGAATGTAAAAAACAAAAAACTTATAGTTCTTTCGTATGAAAAATATTTGATATTCCTCATTTTTACAAATTCACCCCGTTTCAAATGATAAATTAATATTGAAATGTGCAAAAGAATCTCTTTAAAACTTATTTATAATCGCTCGTGCGCCATTTTCTTTATTCGGAGGTTTTTCATTCACAAAGCTGTCAAAAATGATTATAATAGCAATGTAAGCGATTAACTTAATGGTTCATATGAGCAAAAAACGTAAATGTTAGCTAATATCTGCATTTACAACTAAAAAATATATTATGAGGGAGCGATAATTTATGTCAGCAACTAAAGGTTTAGAAGGTATCGTAGCAGCGGAATCTAAAATCAGTTCAATTATCGATGACACACTTACATATGTTGGTTACAACATTGATGATTTAGCAGAGAACGCGTCATTCGAAGAGGTAATTTATTTACTATGGCATACTCGTTTACCAAAAGCGGACGAGCTAGCTGAATTAAAACAACAATTGGCAGACAACATGTCTATTCCACAAGCGATTGTAGACCAATTCAAAACATACCCACTTTCAACTGTACATCCAATGGCTGCACTACGTACTGCAGTATCTTTACTTGGTGTATTCGATGAAGAAGCGGATGTTATGGATACAGAAGCTAACTACCGTAAAGCAATCCGTTTACAAGCTAAAATTGCTACAGTAGTTACTGCATTTGCACGTGTTCGTAAAGGTTTAGAGCCAGTTGCGCCAAAACCAGAATTAGGATATGCAGCAAACTTCTTATACATGCTTAAAGGTGAAGAACCAGCAGCAATCGAAGTTGAAGCATTCGACAAAGCATTAGTATTACATGCTGATCACGAATTAAATGCATCTACATTCACAGCACGTGTATGTGTAGCTACATTATCAGATGTTTATTCTGGTGTAACTGCAGCTATCGGTGCTTTAAAAGGACCACTTCATGGTGGTGCAAATGAGCAAGTTATGAAAATGCTAACTGAAATCGGCTCACTTGAAAACGTTGAATCTTATATTCAAAATAAATTAGACAACAAAGAAAAAATCATGGGCTTCGGTCACCGCGTATACCGCAAAGGCGACCCACGTGCACCACACTTACGTGTAATGTCACAAAAATTAACTGAACTAACTGGTAAACCAGAGCTTTATGAAATGTCAGTTAAAATCCATGACATGATCGTAGAACAAAAGAAATTACCTGCAAACGTAGACTTCTTCTCTGCGTCAGTGTATGATTCTTTAGGTATTGATCATGACCTATTCACACCAATTTTCGCAGTATCTCGTACTTCTGGTTGGGTAGCTCATATTCTAGAGCAATATGCTAACAACCGCCTAATCCGTCCACGTGCAGAGTATGTTGGACCAGGCATGCAAAAATATGTTCCAGTCAGCGAGCGCTAATTCGGAAAATATGCTAGAATATTTGGGACTGTGTTACTGAAAACACAGTCCTATGATTATGAATTTAGGAGGCAACATCAATGTCAAACAAAATTGTAGTTGAAAATGGCGTACTTAATGTACCAAACAATCCAGTGATTCCTTTCATCGAAGGTGACGGAATTGGTCCAGATATTTGGGCTGCAGCATCACGTGTAATCGACGCAGCAGTAGAAAAAGCTTACAACGGTGAAAAGAAAATCGAATGGTTAGAAGTTTTAGCTGGTGAAAAAGCATTCAACCAAACTGGTGAATGGTTACCACAAGAAACTTTAGACAAAATTAACGAATACCTTATCGCAATCAAAGGTCCTCTTACTACTCCAATCGGTGGTGGTATCCGCTCTCTAAACGTAGCATTACGTCAACAACTTGACCTATATGTATGCTTACGTCCAGTACGTCACTTTGATGGAGTACCTTCTCCAGTTAAACGTCCAGAAGACGTTGAAATGGTTATCTTCCGCGAAAACACAGAAGACATCTACGCTGGTATTGAATTCGAATCTGGTTCTGAACAAGCACAAAAAATCATCAACTTCCTACAATCTGAATTTGGTGTTAATCAAATCCGCTTCCCAGAAACTTCTGGTATCGGTGTAAAACCTGTATCTAAAGAAGGTACTGAGCGTTTAGTACGTTCTGCTATCGAATATGCAATTAAACATAATCGCCCATCTGTTACTTTAGTACACAAAGGTAACATCATGAAATTCACTGAAGGTGGATTCAAAAAATGGGGTTATGAATTAGCTGAAAAAGAATTTGCTGATCAAACATTCACTTGGAACCAATATGATGCTATTAAAGCTGAACAAGGTGAAGAAGCAGCAAACAAAGCACAAGCTGACGCTTTAGCAGCTGGTAAAATCTTAGTTAAAGATTCTATCGCTGATATCTTCTTACAACAAATCTTAACTCGTCCAACTGAGTTCGACGTAGTTGCTACAATGAACTTAAACGGTGACTATATCTCTGACGCATTAGCTGCTCAAGTTGGTGGTATCGGTATCGCTCCAGGCGCAAACATTAACTATGTAACTGGACACGCGATCTTCGAAGCTACTCACGGTACAGCTCCAAAATATGCTGGTCAAGATAAAGTAAACCCATCTTCAGTATTACTTTCAGGTGTATTAATGCTTGAACACTTAGGATGGCAAGAAGCAGCTGACATGGTTACTAAATCTGTAGAGAAAACAATCTCTTCTAAAGTTGTAACTTACGACTTCGCTCGTTTAATGGACGGCGCTAAAGAAGTAAAATGTTCAGAATTCGCTAATGAATTAATCAAAAACCTATAATTTTCTATTCTAAAATAGAAAATATAGTTAAAGCGGAAGTATATTCTGCCGATATAATTAGGGTGAAATGTAAATTTCTATTGAACTTAGCTTAATAAAATATTTACGATGAACTTGTTTAATCGAGGGAGGAGAATTTATTCTCCTCCCTTTTTTAAATTCTTTCAGCGGATGTCACGGAATTGGAAAGGAGTTCTTTGTGCTTGCACAAAGCCGATTCCTGACGCAATTATGCCGAGGCATAATTGATTATATAACCTAATTTTAAAGGAGCGTATTCGAATGTCTCTGAAACGAAAAAAAATCTCAGTAATCGGTAGCGGCTTTACTGGCGCTACTGCAGCATTTTTAGCAGCTCAAAAAGAACTTGGTGATGTAGTGTTAGTGGATATTCCTCAAGCTGAAAACCCAACAAAAGGTAAAGCTCTAGATATGTGGGAAGCTGCACCAGTGCAAGGCTATGATTCTTATGTTAAAGGTACTTCTAATTATGCAGATACTGCAGATTCTGATGTAGTAATCATCACTGCTGGTGTTGCACGTAAACCAGGTATGAGCCGTGACGATCTTGTTCAAATTAACCAAGATGTAATGAAAGCTGTTTCTAAGGAAATTGCTAAGTACTCACCAAATGCAACAATCCTCGTTCTTACAAACCCAGTTGATGCAATGACTTACACAGTATTCAAAGAAACTGGTTTCCCTAAAAATCGTGTAATAGGTCAATCAGGTGTACTTGATACGGCTCGTTTCTGTGCGTTTGTAGCTGAAGAACTAAATATCTCGGTAAAAGACATCACAGGTTTTGTGTTAGGTGGTCATGGTGATACAATGGTGCCACTTACTCGTTATTCATTCGCTGGTGGTATTCCATTAGAATCGTTAATCCCTGCTGATCGTCTTGAAGAGATTGTTGACCGTACACGTAAAGGTGGCGCTGAAATCGTTAACCTTCTAGGAAATGGTTCTGCGTATTATGCTCCTTCAGCGGCGCTTATTGAAATGGCGGAAGCGATCATTAAAGACCAAAAACGTATACTTCCATCTATTGCATACTTAGAAGGCGAATATGGCTACAATGATTTATATCTAGGTGTACCGACATTATTAGGTGCAAATGGTATAGAAAAAATCTTTGAGCTTGAATTAACAGATAATGAAAAAGCAGCTTTAGATAAATCGGCAGAGGCTGTCCGCGACGTTATGAAAGTTTTAGCTTAATAAGAGTTTATGAAATCGAGTAGGATTCATTCCTACTCGATTTTTTTGAGTATTGAGACAAAATATTGTTAGTACAAGTAAACATCGAGGTGACATTTTGATATTAACATTGGCAACAAACGAAGAAATCAATATCCTACATTCAAAATATAAAAGATTTAACACTCATCTTCTTGAAAATCCAAGTGAGTTATACAATCATACCGGTATTATGGATGTATTCAATCGCGTTCTTACTGAAGAAGAGGCATTTAAGTTATTGGGAGAAAAGCATAATTTAAAGTACAGTGCAAATTTCTTGGATACTTTTACGCAACTTTTTCATATAGAAGAGAATGGAGTGTATGTACACATTTATAAAAAAGGTTTGAGTAAAAAAGCATTCAAATATAAATTAAGTTGCTTAAACCGGTCGGAGGCGAACCTCTTTCGAAAATTATTTTCCCACAGTAAGGGTATTTATAAAATAGGAGACGTGGAAGCTCTTATCTTTTTAACGAAACTATCAGTAACAGAACTATATTTTGCAGATTTTTTCTTTCCTTCTTTGGATACAGTGATAATAGGGAATTGGGATTTGTCGTTTCCAATTTATTCTAAATCGATTGTAGGTTTTAATAAGTGTAAAGAGATTATTGAAGAAAACGGCTTATTTATACGGCAATAGGAAATGAACAGTGATAGAAGTTCCGATTTATAGTTTCAAAACCAGTGCAAGAGTTTAAGGTCAAGGTACCAAAGTCAATGTTAGCTTTTCTTATTGAGCTAACGGTGCAGACTAGTTTAATAAAGACTGATAATAAATAGATTGCCATGTATTAAAATTTAAGGGAGGGATGCATATGGAAGACTGTGAAGATCTTTTGCCAAGACATAAATTTGATAATGATAGAGTAGAAAATATTAAAAAACTGGATAGAGATAAAATATTGCCTTTACTGCCTAACCTCCTCGAATGGATTCAAGATATGAATTGGCCAGTGGCACCAAGCGTATTAGAATTACTTTTATCTTTTCCAGAAGAAATTGTTCCACATGTGCAAGATGTTTTATCTTCAAATGATGAAAGCTGGAAGTGGTTTGTTTTACACTTTTTGGTTATCGAATTGCCAGTAGAGTCAAGAATTCAGTTTAGAGAGTATTTAACAAGAGTGTCGGAAACACCTACACATAATGAACTCGCAGAGGAACTTGATGAAATCGCAAAAGAGATTTTGGAAACAATCTAAAAAATATCCCTTATTCAACTTAGGAGATGCTTTAGTTGAATAACTAGCAAGAGGTAACCATCTCATATGAGGTGGTTTCATTTAATTTGGGTGGTGCCACAACTTAAGAATTGAGGAGACAATTTGTTAAAACGTATGCTATGTTAATAAGTTGATTGGAGTGGAGACTGGGCGACTCCTTGGGGATCAGCAATAGAGAAACGAAGGCTAAAATCATCACGTCCTGTGATAACGCCTTCGTGACCAACATCGGTGCTGTTGCTGTCGCTGCGCTTTCGCACAAACAAAACCCTCTGCTGCCGCTACGTTGCACTACGCTTTCGCGCAAAAAACATCTGTTGGCCCAAGCGGCTCATCGGACGCCCCCAGGAAGCTCTGCTCTGCGCGAAAGCGAAGCGGCAGCAACAAAGCGCCCAGTCGGAACGGAAATCAACCCCACGTTATGCGAACGCTCTACTTTCATGTAGATATACAATGCTGCTGCTTCGCTTTCGCACAGACAAAAATTATATTTCTGAATGAAGATAAAATGGTTATTCTGCTTTTCGTTGTACTTTTGGAATAAAATTGATACTATGAAGGTATATGATAGAAAAGGGGTTGGCGTATTTTTGCTTCAAAAAAACAGTAAGCTTGGTCTCACTATTGATGAAGTTACAGTTGGCGAGAAGATTCATATTACCGAAAAGATAGAAGATAAGGATTTACTGCTTTATTTAGGACTTACGAATGATAATAATCCGCTTTATATTCAACATGATTATGCAGCGATGACACCTTTTCAAAAGCCAATCGTACCAACGATCATGTTAAATGGCATTATTACTTCAGCTGTGTCAAAGTATATTCCTGGACCAGGTGCACGAATTATTGAGCAACATATAAAATATTTAGAACCGCTCTATCATTATGAATTATTTGATACTCTTTTAGAGGTAACAGAAGTAAATAAATTGCAAAATACAATTACTGTATCGGTACACTCATATAATGAGCGGAAGCAGCTTATGATTGAGGGTACTTTGCTGGTGACACCACCACTTGTTTTATAGACGTCTTGAGATTTGAAATGGGGGTTTCAAATCACTAACGGAGGCTTTACACATGACAAAAACGATTTTAGTTGTAGAAGATGAATTTTCTATTGCGACATTATTGAAATATAATTTAGAACAGGCTGGATATGTTGTAGAAACAGCAGCAGATGGTCAAGAAGGTCTTGATAAGGCGATTGACATACAGCCAGATTTAATTTTATTGGATTTGATGCTTCCAAGACTTGATGGTATGGAGGTATGTAAACAAATTCGTCAACAACGTATGAATACGCCTATTATTATGCTAACAGCAAAGGATGACGAGTTCGATAAAGTACTTGGACTAGAGCTAGGAGCAGATGATTATATGACGAAGCCCTTTAGTCCGCGCGAAGTGTTAGCACGGGTAAAGGCTGTTTTAAGACGTTTTACACAAAATGTAGTGGCTGAAGAGAAGAATGGGCCACAAGAGAAGATGTATGAATTTGGACAATTGCGTGTCTTTCCAGAGCGTTTTGAAGTATTTTTGCAGGATGAGGCACTGGAATTTACACCAAAGGAATTTGAACTACTCATTTATTTACTTGAAAATAAAAACCGTGTTTTAACACGTGATCAGCTATTAAGTGCTGTATGGAAGTATGACTTTGCTGGCGATACTCGAATTGTGGATGTGCACATAAGCCACCTTCGCGATAAAATCGAAGAAAATAGCCGTAAGCCGATGTTCATCAAGACAATTCGCGGCCTTGGCTATAAATTCGAGGAGCCGAAGACGACATGAAATCAATGAGCAACCGCTTATTCTTGACATTCTTGCTATTGCTTGGATCGATATTAGCTGTCCTAATGATTGTTATAGGTCAGCTTTTTCCTGTTTATATAGAACAGTACAATGAGCATGCTAGTTTACAGATGCAAGAATCCATTAACCAAGTATTAGATGAACGTAAGATTGAACTATCAAGAGAAGATAAAGAGGCACTGTATACTGCTCAAAACCTTGAGGCAACAGATTCTCTAATATCGTATGTTCATGCACGACTTTATGTTGTGCTAGCGATTCTCTTTATAATAGCGCTTGTTTTAATGGCTATTGTAAGTCGTTATATGATTCGAAATTTCACTGCTCCTATTGATAACGTGACAGATACAGCACTTGAACTGGCGAAGGGAAATTACCGTGCTCGTGCCCATGAAAATGAGCATGAACGCATGATGCCACTTAGTCACTCCATCAATATTTTAGCACGCAACTTACAGGATATTACGACGATTCGCGAGGTAGAAGAGGAAAGGCTTAAAACGTTAATTGAAAACATGGGAAGCTCCCTCATGATGATTGGACGTGAGGGGAATATATCTATCGTGAACCGTGTATTTTTAGAGCGTTTCGGTATGCAAATTGATGATGTACAAGGGAAAGTTTTCCGTACAATTGGCTTACCTAAATCACTGGAGCAATTTATCGACCATGTGTTTCTAACAGAAATGCCTTATCGACAACAAATTAAAATGGAGGTCCAACAGGAACTATACAATAAGGAAGTGTATGGAGCACCTGTTATAGGGGATCATGGTCGTTGGCTTGGTGTCGTTATCGTTATGCACGATATTACAGAACTTGTTCGTTTAGAGCAGATTCGTAAGGATTTTGTAGCAAATGTATCCCATGAATTGCGTACACCTATTACATCTATTAAAGGCTTCTCTGAAACTTTACTGGATGGTGCATATAAGGATGAAAAAATGCTCCTATCTTTTTTAGAGATCATTTATAAGGAAAGTAACCGTTTGCAGATGCTTATCCAGGATTTACTGGAGTTATCGAAAATTGAACAGCATGGTTTTACCGTTAATATTATGCCGATGGGCTTGCAAGATGTACTTATACGTGGAGCAGAGCTAACAGGACCTCGTCTGGATGAGAAAAATATGAGCTTTCATGTTGATATTGAACGTGATGTTCAGGTTATGGGTGATGCGAATCGTATCATTCAAATTGTCACTAATTTAATTACCAATGCTATTACGTACTCTCCAGAAAATACAATCGTTACGATTCGATTAAAGGAAAATGAAACTTACGGTATCCTTGAAATAGAAGACCAAGGTATAGGAATTGAAAAGCATGAAATTGCCCGTGTCTTTGAACGTTTTTACCGTGTGGACCGTGCACGGAGCCGGAATTCTGGGGGTACAGGTTTAGGGCTTGCTATTGTGAAGCACTTAGTAGAGGCGCATCATGGTCGCATTCAGGTAGAAAGTGAAGTTGGAGTTGGGACAAAAATGATTGTCATGATTCCGAAAAATTAACGAATTCTTTACAAAAGTACAATTTTAGATTCACAATAGGGACTTATACTTGTTAGTAGAAACCCCCCCTATATATTATTAAGACTTTAAAATAGCCAAAAAAATCTTTATATATGAAGATTTTTTGAATGTGTTACTTATTTATCGCTACAATAGGAAGAATCTATCGCCAAACTTTTTGGTGGTAGATTCTTTTTCTGTTTTACACGTAACGCAAATAGGTGTAAAGTATAGTAGCATAATATTCAACTAATAAGAAATGTAACAATCAATGTACTTGTTAGTTGAACCAATCGGCTTTATACGGTCAGCTAATAAGCCCACTTTATTTAGAAGTGATTTATATTACTGACCGTTAAGCGGGATAAAAAATTGAAAGAAGGATGACCATGAAAATCGTCAAAAGTATCGTGCAAATCGGCTATCTTTATGTAATTTTATTTATTGGGAATAGTATTGCACGTCTACTTCACTTGCCGATTCCGGGGAGCATAATTGGACTAGTCTTATTGTTTTTACTTTTGCAGTTTCATATTATAAAGCTTGAATGGATTGAGCTAGGTGCAGGTTTATTACTTAGTGAATTATTACTATTTTTCATTCCATCTGCTATCGGAGTAATCGATTATTCTGCATTATTCGGTGAGCAAGGTGTGAAAGCTGTGCTTGTAATTGTATTGAGTGCCATAGTTGTAATGTTTGCAACTGGTTTCACAGCACAATTGCTAGGGCAACGAAAGAAAGGTGATACTGCATGAGCTTTTTAATAGCTATAGTAAGTTTACTAGGTACTATTGCAGTTTTTTATACTAGTAAAATGTTTTATAAAAAGTATCAGAAAGAATGGTTAACACCTATACTAATCACACCATTAGTGGTAATTATCATCTTGCTGCTAACGGGCACATCCTATAAATCCTATACTGCAGGAGCCGGTGTTTTATCAAATTTACTTGGACCAGCAACAGTCGCATTTGCGGTACCAATTTATAAAAATTTTAATCTATTAAAGAAACATGCTTTTGAAATTTTTCTAAGTATTACAGTTGGCTCAGCAGTTGCTATTACATCATCATTTATCATTGCCGTAGTAATTGGATTAAATAATGAGCTTGTGCATAGCTTAGTTCCACGCTCAGTTACTACACCAATAGCGATGGACATTTCCAATATGATTGGTGGTTCTCCTACCCTTACTGCTGTTTTCGTTATGGTGACTGGTATTTTAGGGAGTCTAATAGCACCGTTAGTAATAAAAGTATGTCGTTTCCATCGACCATCCTCTAGAGGTCTAATGTTAGGAATGGGAGCACATGGTACGGGTACCTCTAAAGCATTTGAATTTGGTGAGCTAGAAGGTACTTTTGCAAGTCTTGCTATGATTGTAGCTGCATTGATTAGCATTGTTTTATCAACAACATTTTTCCCAGCATTGGAACATCTAGTTGTCAATATCCTGTTACCTTAAATGGTAACGGGATTTTTTTCGGTCCTATTTTATTTATGGAGTATGATTTTAGATGGAGGATCAGCGCTTCACAATGTTCCTTATGTCAAACTGCCTAAAATAAAAAACTAGTTTGTTAAAATATTTTGAAACTTTTTAGTAAGTGTCCCGTATACAATAGTACTAAGCTTAAGGGAGGATTAGACATGAGTGTGAAAAGGTCACTAATGATGGTGGGACTTAGCATTTTCGGTGTTGTTGCACTTATTGCTGTATTTACATCGTGGTACACGGTAGATGAATCAGAACAAGCAGTTGTCATTACGTTCGGTCGTGCCGATAATACAGTTACAGAACCAGGTTTACATTTTAAATTACCTTGGCCTGTACAATCGGTTCAGGTTTTATCGAAGGAAACATTTAGTTTAAAGTTTGGCTATAAGCAAAATGAAAATGGGGAATTGGAAACTTATGATGCTGAAACGAAAATGATTACAGGGGATGAACATATTGTATTAACAGACCTTGTCGTTCAATGGAAAATTACAGAACCGAAAAAGTATTTATTCAACTCACAAGATCCAGAAAAAATATTACATAGCGCTACGTCGAGTGCGATTCGATCCATTATTGGAAGTTCCAAAATCGACGCTGCGTTAACTGAAGGAAAAGCGGACATAGAAGCAAAATCACGAGATTTACTCGTTTCTCTTCTTGAAAAATACGATATAGGTATAAGTGTTTTAGGGGTGAAACTACAGGATGTTGAATTACCGAATGCAGATGTGCGAGCAGCCTTTACAGCTGTTACAGATGCACGCGAAATGAAAAATACAAAAATTAATCAGGCGAAAAAATATAATAATCAGCGAATTAGTGAGGCTGAAGGTGAGAAGGATGCAATCATCTCGAAAGCTCAAGGTGAAAAAACAGCGCGTATTGAGCAGGCTCAAGGGGATGTAGCTGTCTTTAATAAAATGTATGAGCAATATAAGGGCAATCAACAGATTACCCGCGAACGTTTAATTTTGGAAACACTTGAAAATGTATTACCTAAAGCACAAATTTATATTATGAATGATGATGGTAATACAATGAAATACTTACCTCTTCAAGCCTTGCAACCTGCGAAACAGGAGACACCTACGGCACAGGAAACACCAAAAGAGGAGAAAAAAGAAGGGGGCGGTAACTAATGGACCAAAAAAATAAGGATCTTGAAAAATTTCTCAATTTTTTATCAGGTAAATCCAAAAATACTGCTCCAAAAGAAGAGGATAAAGTGGTCAAAATGTCGAAAAAAGGCCCGATGAATCCGAAAAAATATATTTCTCTTGCCGTAACCTTAACAGCCGTTTTTGCTATTGCAATTATATTATTTGCTAATGTTTATATAGTTAAAGAATCCGAATACGCAGTTGTTAGACAGTTTGGAGAAGTAGTGAAATTTCAGAGTGAGCCCGGCTTGAAAATAAAGGTTCCGTTTATTCAAAGCGTAACGAGGCTACCCAAAAACCAAATGACATATGAAGTTTCTGAAGAAGAAATTAATACAAAGGATAAAAAGCGAATTATTATTGATAATTATGCAGTTTGGCATATAACAGATCCAAAACAATTAATATCAAATGCAGGAACAATAGAAAAAGTTGAATCACGTATGGAAGAGTTCATTTATTCAGTTATTCGTTCAGAGCTTGGTCGAATAGAATATAAGGCGATTATTAATGATGAAGGTTCTTCACGTGGGAGTATCAATGATCAGGTAACTGCACGTGTCAATGAGTTACTCGCGCATGATAAGTATGGGATAGAAGTAGTAGATGTTCGTATTCGTCGTATCGACTTGCCTACTGAAAATGAGCAATCCGTGTTTACGAATATGATTTCGGATCGTGAATCAATCGCACAGAAATATTTATCTGAAGGTGACGCTGAGAAACGTCGTGTTGAAGCTCAAACAGATCAGCAGGTTCAAGAAATGCTCGCAACAGCGAAAAAGGATGGAGCATTGATTCAAGCGGAAGGGGAAGCAGAAGCTGCGAAGATTTACAATAAATCATTCTCTCAAGACCCTGAATTCTATTCATTGTACCGTACATTAGAATCATATAAGAAAACTATAGGTGAAGATACGGTCATTATTTTGCCATCCACTTCACCATATGCAAAAATATTATCTGGCTATATTAAGTAATACTATTATTCTTGCAGGGATAAATATATGAAGTCGTCTCAAATTTTTTGAGACGGCTTTTTTACATTTTAGTAAGATGTTTTGTATGGCATAGGAAGGACTTTAATGAATGGCGATATTTATAAAGTCGGAACGGAAATCAACTCCACGTTATGGTGATAAGCTTCATTGTCTGATATTAGGGAATTTTCATCACGTGCTTTATAAATATCTTTCGAATATCAATAGTTTTTCATGAAAATGATAGAAATTTATAATTTTGTGTTTCGTAAATTACTATTATCTGATAGAATGATAATGTTCAAGAATTAAAAATGGGGGTAATAGTTGTGAAATTGCAAATTAGTAAGTGGCTCCAAAATTTAGGGATAGCCTGTAGTATTGCATCGTTATTTACACTTTTCTTCCGTCTATCAGATTTTGCATGGATCACAAAAAGTGTTTATCATATACCAGTATTTTTTGTCATTTTGTTTTTATTAGGTTTAGTCATTGCTGAGGATGTACGCAAGATATTTAAAAGAATATTTTTGTACGAGAAACGTAAGGTTAAACGTCCTATATGGCAAGTTGGGATCGGCTTTATTTTCTTCTTAGCGCAAATCGGCACTGTAATGGTGTTTAATACAGAGCTTACACATCCACAGCTTGGTGGTATGCCATTATTTTTAGTATTTGCTTTTATGAATGCCTTTATTTTGACAGTCATATATGAAGAGATTTTCTATCGTAAAGAAAAAACAAGTAAAGCTAGTGAATAATATCGGAAAAGTCAATTACAATGAGTGATTGGCTTTTTCTTGTGTAGACAATCTTGAGTTAAGTTATTGATGTAGAAAATTTTGCGATTTTCAACGTTATGATTGGTAAAATACCTGTTTTCTCGATAAAGTAAAAGGAAGAGGCATTTTCAAACATACGTTTTCGTTTTACAATTAAGAAGACGACAACGCAGGAGGATAAAATCATGACAAAGGAAAAATTGCTATTATTGGACGGCAATAGTTTAGCATATCGCGCGTTTTTTGCGTTACCTCTATTAACGAATGATAGTGGAATTCATACGAATGCAGTGTACGGCTTTACAACAATGCTACAAAGAATATTAGAGGAAGAGCAACCAACGAAAATTTTGGTTGCCTTTGATGCGGGTAAGACAACCTTCCGTCATGAGACATTTACGGAATATAAGGGTGGGCGACAAAAGACTCCACCAGAATTATCTGAGCAGTTTCCTTATATACGTAAGCTTATTGATGCTTATGGTATTAAGCGATATGAGCTTGAATTGTACGAAGCAGACGATATTATAGGGACACTTGCCAAAGAAGCTTCATCACAGGATATAGATGTCATCGTCGTATCAGGAGATCGTGACTTAACACAGCTCGCGACTGAGCAAGTAACAGTATACATTACTAAAAAAGGTATTACTGAAATTGAAAAAAATACACCAGCCTTTATTGCGGAAAAATACGGCTTAACGCCCGGGCAAATTATTGATATGAAAGGTTTAATGGGGGATTCTTCAGATAATATCCCAGGTGTACCAGGTGTCGGCGAAAAAACGGCTGTTAAACTACTAAAAGAGCATGGTTCAGTGGAGTCGCTTTATGCGGCAATGGATACGGTAAAGGCTTCTAAAATGAAAGAAAAATTAGTTGCCAATGAAGAACAGGCACTAATGAGTAAAAAGCTGGCTACCATTTTTACAGAGGCGCCGATTGATATAACGCTTTCGGATCTTGTTTATAATGGCCCGGATGAAGAAGAATTAATTAGCGTGTGGCGAGAGCTTGGCTTTAAATCATTGCTAGAAAAAAGTGATTTTACTGTCCAAGAAGAGGAACAAGCACCTTTTGACTATGAAATTGTGCAGGAAATAAAACAAGAGCATTTACAAGATGTAATGGCAGTGCATTTGGAGCTCGAGGACGAGCATTATCATACATGTCAGCAACTAGGCATTGCGCTAACAGATGGAGTGAAAACAATGTACGTGCCGTTTGATATTGCGGCTAAATCAGATGTCCTTCGTCTTTGGTTAGAAGATGCTACTAAAATAAAGTATATGTCTGATTCAAAAGCATCTCAGGCTGCGTTAAAACGTGCGGGAATTCGTTTAGCTGGCGTGGAATTTGACTTATTACTTGCTTCTTATATTAATAATCCTGCGCTAAGTGGAGATGATGTGGCAACACTTGCGAAAGAACTAGGCTATCGTAATGTGCAGGCAAATGAAACTGTTTATGGTAAAGGGGCGAAACGAGCTGTACCTGCCATTGATGCACTTTCTGAGCATGCCAGCCGCAAAGCTTTTGCTGTGTGGTCTTTACAGCCGAAGCTTGAGGCATTGTTAAAGGAAAACGAACAGTTCGAACTCTATAAAAACTTAGAGCTTCCGCTTGCTTCTATTTTAGGGGAAATGGAAAGTGAGGGAATCACGGTCAATCGTTCCACATTAGAGAAAATGGGGCAGGAACTAAATGACAAACTAGTTGTGATTGAACAGGAGATTTATACGGAGGCAGGAGAAGCCTTCAATATTAATTCACCAAAGCAATTAGGTGTCATCCTCTTTGATAAACTTGGTCTTCCTGTTATTAAAAAGACAAAGACAGGCTATTCTACTGCAGCAGATGTATTGGAAAAATTAAAACCAGAACATGCTATTATTGAGCATATTCTTTTATATCGTCAGCTTGGGAAATTACAGTCAACTTATATCGAAGGCCTGTTAAAGGAAATCCATGAAGAGGATGGAAAGGTGCATACTCGATTCCAACAAGCACTAACAGCTACAGGACGTTTAAGTTCAACGGATCCGAATTTACAAAACATCCCGATTCGTTTAGAAGAAGGGCGGAAAATTCGTCAAGCGTTTGTGCCATCGAACGAAGATTGGATATTATTTTCTGCCGACTATTCACAAATCGAGTTGCGTGTATTAGCCCATATGTCTAAGGATAAAAACTTAGTCGACGCTTTCCGTGAAGGTATGGATGTTCATACACGTACTGCTATGGATGTATTCCATGTCTCAGAAGATGAGGTCGACAGTAATATGCGCCGTGCTGCAAAAGCTGTAAACTTTGGTATTGTTTATGGTATTAGTGATTACGGCTTATCGCAAAACTTAGATATTACCCGTAAGGAAGCTGCTACATTTATTGAGAAATATTTTGCGAGTTTCCCAGGTGTAAAACAATATATGGATGAGATTGTCCAAGATGCGAAGTTTAATGGCTATGTGACAACGATTTTAAATAGACGTCGATATTTACCTGACATTACGAGCTCAAATTTCAATATACGAAGCTTTGCAGAGCGTACTGCGATGAATACACCAATTCAGGGAAGTGCAGCTGATATTATTAAAAAAGCAATGATTGATATGGATGCTCGCTTGAAAAAAGAAAATATGCAGGCAAAGCTCCTGTTACAAGTGCATGATGAATTAATTTTTGAAGCACCTAAAGAGGAGATTGCATTGCTTGAAAAAATAGTACCAGAGGTTATGGAGAACGCAATCGAGCTTTCAGTACCGTTAAAAGTAGATTTTAACTACGGTGCGACTTGGTACGAAGCAAAATAAGGAGGGGTTAAAATGCCTGAATTACCAGAGGTTGAAGGTGTCGTCCAGGCATTAAAACCTAAGATTGAAGGGCGTACAATTCAACAGGTGCAGCTATCTGAAATTATTCGTTTTTCCTTTGGGGAGGGAAAGCAGTGTATAGTGAAGCAAGCTGAGCCTGATGCATTTGAATTATCCTTGTCTCAAATGACGATTACAAAAATCGAACGACGTGCAAAATACATCTTTTTTCATTTGCTGAAAGAGGATGTCCCTTATGTACTTGTTAGTCATTTAGGGATGACAGGTGCGTGGTTTGTGGTGAATTCACCTGAGGAAATCCATGAGGAAAAATTTAAAAAGCATATTCATGCTACATTTCAAATGGCGGATGGTGGTTATTTAATTTATTCGGATATACGCCGCTTTGGTGAACTACGTTTTTTAACAAAAATTGAAGACCATGCACCATTAACAAAAATGGCACCAGAGCCTTTTGATGAAATAGCGTGTGATTATTTTATTGCGAAATCAAAGTTACCGAAATATGAGAAAAGGGCCGTTAAGGATGTAATTATGGATGGGCAGGTTATTTCGGGCTGTGGCAATATTTATGCTACTGAAGCATTATTTGCTCAAAAAATTCATCCGGCCCGCACAATGAACCGCATCAGTGAAAAGCGTAAGCGTGCATTATTCGAGGCAATTGTCGTTATTTTACGCCAAAGCATTGGAGCAGGAGGTTCAACAATTTCAGATTATCGTAATATTAATGGAGAGGCTGGAAGTATGCAGAATCGACTACAAATGTATGGAAAGAAGATGTGTCCAACGTGTGGTACTGCAACGAGCCAAATGACAATAGGTGGGCGCACATCAGTCTTTTGCCCAAATTGTCAACATTAAAGGGGATTTAACTATGATTATCGGACTAACAGGAAGTATTGCAAGCGGAAAAAGTACAGTAGTAAAAATGATGACAGCACTTGGTTTACCGATTGTCGATGCAGATATTGTTGCACGTGATGTTGTAGAACCAGGAACGGAGACTTTAAAGTTAATAGCTGAAAATTTTGGACAAGATATATTGCTAGAAGACGGTAGTTTAAATCGTGCCAAACTTGGCGATATTATTTTTCACGAGCCTGCCAAGCGTAAAATATTAAATGATATTATGCATCCTGCTATTCGTCAGGAAATGTTACGCCAACGCGATGCTTATTTAGAGGCTGGAGAAAAGCATGTTGTGATGGATATTCCGCTTTTATTTGAAAGTAAGTTACAGCATTTTGTCGAGCGTATTATTGTGGTATCGGTCAGTGAAGAGGTACAGCTCCGTCGATTAATGGAGCGTAATAACTTATCGGAAGAAGATGCACTAGCTCGAATGCGTTCTCAGTTACCTATGTCAGTCAAAGAAAAAGGTGCCCATGCGGTTATTTATAATAATGAAAATCTAGAACAAACAGAGCACCAATTAAAAAAAATCCTGACATATTGGGACGTAATTAATTAAAAATCTGTAAAATCATTCGATGCGTAGCAATGACATATTGCTACGCATTTCATATTGTTGAAAAACAAAATAATAAAGGATTCTCTTTTAATACTGTGGATGATTTTCAAGGCTACTGATTTACTATGGGTGAGCGTCGAGCTTTCCAACGTGAGTCGAGTAGCCTTTTCTTGCGCAGAAAACATCTTGTTGCTGCCGCTTCGCTTTCGCACAGTTAAAACATCTTGTTGCTGCCGCTTCGCTTTCGCACAGTTAAAACATCTTGTTGAAGTTTTCTCACTGTATATTAGAGTGGAATGCCAGAAAATACACGCTATGTGAAATGGTTGATTGGAGTGGAGGCTGGGCGACTCCTTGGGGATTAGCGTCACAGATGAGACCCTGGAGCGAGCAACGCGAGTGAAGCGGCTCATCGGACGCCCCTAGGAAAGCGCCCGGCCGGAACGGAAATCAATCCCTCGTTTTGCCGAAGAGGCCATACTTTATTAAATATGACACCTTAATTTCGTTGATACAATAATTAACGCCATAGATGTGTAGCAAGAACACTTTGCTACGCATTTTTTTGTGGATTTATACCATAATAAGGACTAATTTAGGCGATTTTATTTTTCAGAAAATAAGAACTTTAATATTATGAATATATAATGTTCATCTTTTTTAAAATTGTGTTATACTAATCACCATAAAGAAAGTATATAATTAATCTGAGTATGTACTCACAGGAGGATTTTATAAATGACAGTATCAGTTGCTATTAATGGTTTCGGACGTATCGGACGTATGGTTTTCCGCCAAGCGATCGTGCAAGAAGATTTAAATATCGTTGCAATTAACGCCAGCTATCCAGCTGAAACGTTAGCACATTTGATTAAGTATGACACAAATCATGGAACATTCGAGGGTTCAGTTGAGCCAGCAGGCGATGCTCTAATTGTAAACGGTAAACGTGTTCAAATTATTAGCGAACGTGACCCATTAAAATTACCATGGGCAACAATGGGTGTGGATATCGTTATTGAAGCAACTGGTAAATTTAATGATCGTGAAAAAGCAGCAATGCACTTAGAAGCAGGAGCAAAGAAAGTAATCTTAACAGCACCTGGTAAAAACGAGGACGTAACAATTGTTTTAGGTGTAAATGATGAGAAACTTGATATCGCAAAACATGATGTTATTTCAAATGCTTCTTGTACAACAAACTGCTTAGCACCAGTTGCCAAAGTATTAAATGACACATTTGGTATCGAAAACGGATTAATGACAACAGTTCATGCTTATACAAATGACCAAAAGAATTTAGACAATCCACATAAAGATTTACGTCGTGCACGTGGTTGCGCACAATCAATCATTCCAACATCTACAGGTGCTGCAAAAGCATTAAAATTAGTGTTACCAGAATTAGAAGGCAAAATTCATGGTATGGCACTTCGTGTTCCAACACCAAACGTATCATTAGTTGACCTAGTAGTTGATTTAAATACAGACGTAACAGTAGATTCTATCAATGCTGCATTTGTGAAGGCTGCTACTGAAGGTCCAATGAAAGGTATCTTAAACTTCTCAGTTGAACCTCTGGTATCTTCTGATTACAATACAACAACTTACTCTTCTACAGTAGATGGACTTTCTACAATGGTAATGGGTAACCGTAAAGTAAAAGTACTTGCTTGGTATGACAATGAGTGGGGCTATTCTGCACGTGTTGTTGATCTTGTGAAAAAAGTGGCAAAAGCTTTAGAAACAGTTAATGCATAAAATATCAATTATGCCTCGGCATGATTGCGTCCAGAATCGGTTTTGTGTTTGCGCAAAATCGATTCTGTGATATCCGCCGGAGGCTAACTTCTTTCAGCGGATGTTTGGACACCCGCTGAAAGAAGTTTGATTGAGCACATTGAAATCCAAGTGATTTCAATGTGCTTTTTTATTTAGATAGCTGGTTTAAATCTAGAATCTATGCTTGTACTTTAGCCTTTCAAGGTTTATCATGAGCACACTAGCGTTAATGCACTTTTCTTACACATAGGAAATTTGTTATAATAGAGATATTAAATTGTTGTGAAATCAGGAGAGTAATTATATGAGATGTCCATCTTGCCAATTTAACGGAACGCGTGTTGTGGATTCGAGGCCAGTTGATGATAATAAAGAAATTCGTAGACGTCGTGAATGTGAGTCATGTGGCTTCCGCTTCACAACGTTTGAAAAAATTGAAGAGACACCTTTAGTTGTAGTGAAGAAAGAAGGTTCACGAGAAGAATTTAGCCGTGAAAAGGTACTTCGTGGACTTATTCGTGCTTGTGAAAAACGTCCTGTTTCTCTTGAAGTACTTGAAGGACTAGTAATGTCTATTGAAAAGGATCTTCGCCGCATTGGGAATTCTGAAGTCCGATCTGAGGATGTAGGAGAAATGGTAATGGATCGCTTAGCGAAAATCGATGAAGTTGCTTATGTGCGTTTTGCATCGGTTTATCGTCAATTTAAGGATATCAATGTCTTTATTGAAGAAATTAAAGAAATTATCCAACGTCAGACAGAACAGAAATTATAGGGAAAACAGAGAGGGTGAAATGGCGTTGATCAATTTATATAAGGAATTGCAGCCCGCTGATCCTTTTGATATCCGTCTACCTCATGCACTTTCTACGCAGGAACGTCAATTAGTAACGCTTTTTTATCAGCCTTTAATTGGAGCGGAACCAATCAGCCTTTATTTAACACTATGGGCTGAAGCTGAGGAAATGTCTAAGCAGCAAATGACACATTATTATTTAATGAATGTGTTGGGACTTCCTATTGGCAAAGTATTTGAGGCGCGTATTGCGCTTGAAGCAATTGGTCTGTTACGTACATGGAAAAAAGAAGGTGCTGACCAGCGAAGCTTTTTATATGAGCTGATACGTCCACTTGATGCAGATAGCTTTATGAAAGATCCACTGCTCTCGATGTTTTTATTTAGTAAAATTGGTGAGCAAGCTTATCGGAAGTTACGTCAGCGTTTTATTCCATCTGCAAGAGATGCAGAATTTAAAGATGTATCGCGTGCCTTCATAGATGTTTTTAAGCCTGTAAGTACAAAGATTCCAGATGAATTACAAGCTGATACAAGTCTGAAGAATAAACAGCAAAAGGTATATCCGTTTTATTTTGATCAGTTTGACTTCGATCTACTGCAATCGGGCTTATCGGAGCAACTAGTGCCGGCAAGCCTACTAACATTTGAGGTACGTGAATCAATAGCAAAATTAGCATTTTTATATCGCTTAACTGCACTTGATATGCAAAAAGTAGTGATTCTTGCATTAGATGATGACCTAGGTATTTCATTGGAACGTTTACGTAAGGCCGCTGCAGATTTTTATAAGCTAACGGTATCAAAAGAACCACCAAAGCTTGCTAGAGTGAGTGAGCCATCATCTTTAGAGGAATCAGGCCAAAAAACAAAGGATCAGGAGTTGCAGCAATATTTAGAAACGACTCCCCCAGTGCAAGTACTGCGAGATATCAATAATGGCAAAGAACCTCTACAGACCTCCGTGCAACTTGCTGAGAGTTTAATTGTCCAGCATGGAATGCCAGTAGGCGTTGTGAATGCTCTTTTGGAATATGTCATGCTAACAACTGATATGAAGCTACCTAAAAAATATGTGGAAACGATTGCAGATCATTGGGTACGTAAAAATATTCAAACAGCGAAAGAAGCGATGGAACTAGCTCGCCAAGAGCATGATAAGTACACTACGTGGAAAAATAAGCCGCAAACACCGAGGAAGAGTAATCAAAGTGCTAGAGGGCGTTCAGGAAATCAACGTGAAGAGAAGGTACCTGAATGGTTTTACAAACGTAACGAGCAACAAGAAGAAAACACTTCAAGCACGATAGATTTTGAGCAAGAGCGTCAAAAGATATTGGAGATGCTAGGGAAAAGTGATAAGTAAGGAGGGTGAACGACAATCGAACCAATTAATGGACCATTAAAAAGAGCAATTAATGTACCATCATTTCAAGAACGTTACGAAGCGATGCGTCGAGAAATTTTAGAAAACCCTCGTGTGCAAGAATTTTTAGCAGAGCATGCAGATGAGTTAAGCTATGAATCAGTTGAACGTAATTTACCGAAGCTCCATGAGTTTATTAGTCAATCTACAGTATGCTGTGGCTGCGACAATACGGAAAGTTGTACAAACTACTTAAAAGGTTTTTTACCATCTTTACGAGTAGTCCGGGGTACCGTTGAAATTGATTATGTACGATGTGAACAAAAGATGCGTGAGGAGGAACGTCGTGATGTAGCTAATATGATTGCGAGTATGCATATGCCGAAGGATGTGCTACAAGCAACCATTCAAGATTTACTCATTGACGATGAATCTCGTGTCATGATTGCTCAAAAAGCGGCACAATTTGTGAAGGCAACATTGGAAACAGGAAAGCTTCCTGCAAAGGGTTATTATTTATACGGTAAATTTGGTGTAGGGAAGTCCTTTGTACTGGGAGCACTTGCGAATGAATTAGCCTCTATCAAAATTCGTTCTGTAGTCGTTTTCGTGCCTGAATTTTTACGAGAAATGAAAAATGCAATTGGCGATAATACGTTGAATGAAAAAATAGATTATGTAAAAAAGGCACCAGTGCTAATGCTCGATGATTTAGGAGCCGAGACACTGACTGCTTGGACGCGCGACGAAATTCTGGGGACTATTTTCCATTACCGCATGGCGGAGCAACTGCCAACATTCATTACATCTAATTTTAATTATGATGAGTTGGAGCATCACTTAGCACAGTCGCAAAAGGGTGACATTGAAGTCGTGAAGGCTGGACGTATAATGGAACGTGTCAAAGCCTTGACAGAGCCAATTGAAATGCGTGGAAAAAATCGCCGTATGTAACATTGACTGTTGCATTTTGCAACAATCGAGCGTATACTGTCACATATAATAATTAACATCTTTCAGCAGGCTGTGCAAACACCCGCTTAAAGAAGTTAATGCCTCCGGTGGATGTCACGGAATCGGAAAGGAGTACTTTGTGCAAGCACAAAGCCGATTCCAGACGCAATTATGCCGAGGCATAATTGATCAAAAAATGCATTGATGAGGACATGAATTTTGTGTAACGGCTATTAAGAGAGGGAAGTCATTGGCTGTAAGCTTCCTAGTTCGAGCACACTATTTACTACCTGCTGAGCAGCGAAAGGGATAATCTTTCGCCGGTCCCTAGCCCGTTAGCTAGCCTTGAGCTTCGTCTGACTATAAAAAGTCGGAAGGAAGAAGGGTGGAACCACGAGCATACGCTTCGTCCCTTTCATAGGGATGGAGCTTTTTTTATTTCCGATAAATGGGAAATAGTGGTGAGATGAATGCGGATATAGTTTCTTTTCAGTGGTGTTTCAAACACCTACAGAATAAGGATAAATTCCGAGGATTCTTGGACTTCAATCATGCATCATAACAAAACAACTAGAAGGAGTGCAAAAAAATGTCAGATATGATTAAATTAACTTTCCCAGATGGCGCTGTAAAGGAATTTGCCAAAGGTACATCTACTGATGACGTAGCATTATCAATTAGTCCAGGACTTCGTAAAAAAGCATATGCTGGTAAAGTAAATGGTGACTTAGTCGATTTAAAAACACCAATTGAAGAGGACGCTACAATCTCAATTATTACACAAGATGATGAGGAAGCACTGGAAATCTTACGTCATTCTACTGCCCACTTAACAGCACAAGCGATTAAACGTTTATTCCCAGAAGTTAAACTTGGTATTGGTCCAGTTATTGAAGGTGGTTTCTACTACGATATCGATGCTCCAACTCCAATCACTGCTGAAGACCTACCAGTAATCGAAAAAGAAATGAAAAAAATTATCGCCGAAAACCTAGAAATCGAGCGCAAAAATGTTAGCCGTGCAGATGCACAAGCGATCTATGAAGAAATTGGCGATGAGTACAAATTAGAATTACTTGAAGCAATTCCAGAAGATGAACAAGTTTCTATTTACTATCAAGGTGAATTTTTCGACCTTTGCCGTGGTATCCACGCACCATCGACTGGCAAACTTCGTGAGTTCAAACTTCTTTCATTAGCAGGTGCTTACTGGAGAGGTAACTCAGATAACAAAATGCTACAACG
Organism: Lysinibacillus sp. 10T31; assembly: GCF_056394365.1. Classification (NCBI taxonomy): domain Bacteria; kingdom Bacillati; phylum Bacillota; class Bacilli; order Caryophanales; family Bacillaceae; genus Lysinibacillus; species Lysinibacillus sp. 10T31. The sequence continues at coordinate 3,222 of NZ_JBFTHS010000028.1, read as the reverse complement.
TATTTATGGTACAGCATTCTTTAAAAAAGAAGAATTAAAACATCACCTACAAATGCTTGAAGAAGCAAAAGAACGTGATCACCGTAAAATCGGTAAAGAATTAGAGTTATTTACAACTTCTCAAAAAGTTGGTCAAGGCTTACCGCTATGGCTACCAAACGGTGCAACAATCCGTCGTGTTATTGAGCGCTATATCGTGGATAAAGAATTATCTCTTGGTTATAAACATGTTTATACACCAGTACTTGGTTCTAAAGAGCTGTACCAAACTTCTGGTCACTGGGATCATTACCAAGATTCTATTTTCCCACCAATGGAAATGGACAATGAAACATTAATTATGCGTCCGATGAACTGTCCTCACCATATGATGGTGTATAAAAACAGCATGCATTCTTATCGTAACCTACCATTACGTATTGCGGAGCTTGGTACAATGCACCGTTACGAAATGTCAGGCGCTGTTTCAGGCTTACAACGTGTACGTGGGATGACTTTAAACGATGCACATATCTTCGTTCGTCCAGACCAAATTAAAGTAGAATTCCAAAAAGTAGTACAGTTAATTTTAGAAGTATACAAAGACTTCGATTTAAAAGATTACTCATTCCGTTTATCTTATCGTGATCCAGCAGATACTGAGAAATACTTCGACGACGATGCAATGTGGGAAAAAGCACAAAGTATGTTAAAAGAGGCAATGGATGAGCTTGGCTTAGATTACTTCGAAGCTGAAGGTGAAGCTGCATTCTACGGTCCTAAACTTGACGTACAAGTGAAAACTGCCATTGGTAAAGAAGAAACTTTATCAACAGTTCAACTTGACTTCTTATTACCAGAACGCTTTGACTTAACTTACGTTGGGGAAGATGGTAAACCACATCGTCCAGTTGTTATTCACCGTGGTGTTGTATCAACAATGGAACGTTTCGTTGCCTTCTTAATCGAAGAATATAAAGGTGCATTCCCAACATGGTTAGCACCAGTACAAGTTGAAGTTATTCCAGTTTCAAACGAAGCACACTTTGATTATGCAAAACAAATTGAAGAGCAATTAACTGCAGCGGGCTTACGTGTTGAAATGGATGACCGTGAAGAAAAACTAGGCTACAAAATCCGTGAAGCACAAATGAAAAAAATCCCGTATATGCTTGTTATCGGAGACAAAGAAGTAGAGGCTGGTGGCGTAAATGTACGTCGCTACGGCTCAAAAGACTCAGAAACAATTAGCTTCCAAGACTTCTTAGCCAACATCAAAGCAGAAATTACAAAATAATTTTAATGATTTTGCCGGTGAATGCGATTAATTAGAATTCGCCGGCAATTTTTGAAGGGTAATCTTAATTTTATTAAAACAATATTATTGATTTTATCACCAAATGTTGGGGTGACACTTGTTAAAACAAATGCCATTTCAGCAACAAAGCGCCCAGCCGGAACGGAAATCAACCTTACGTTATGAAGATGAACCATTAAAATAGTTTAGATTATAAATTTTTAGGTTACTTTATTAATAATAAGCTAAAAAATATTTGACAGCTTATAAAAGTACATGTTAATATAGTTAAGGTTAATGAATACAAAGTTTGTGGTTGAAGTAGAGGCTGCCCGCTTCTCACCTGATACAACGCTCTTGGGCTGTGAACAGGTATTACACGTTGAATTGTTTTGCGCAGACTTGCGCATGCACATATAGCGGGCGGACATCTTCAAAGTGTCCGTCCTTTTTTTATGGACATGACAAGAGGATGTACCGTTCAACCGGGCAAGGCTTTGCCCAAACCATGTATTCGCGACAACTACTTGGAGGTGGATTACTATTAGCAAAGACATGTATGTAAACGAAGGCATTCGCGCACGTGAACTTCGATTAATCGATCACAATGGTGACCAGCTTGGTGTAAAGACACGTAATGAAGCGCTAGAAATCGCCACTCGTGTAAACTTGGATCTTGTCCTTGTGGCCCCTCAAGCCAAGCCGCCAGTCGCTCGTATCATGGACTATGGTAAATTTAAGTTTGAACAGCAAAAGAAAGACCGTGAAATTCGTAAAAATCAAAAGGTCATCGTAATGAAAGAGGTTCGTCTGAGCCCAACAATCGATGAGCATGATTTCCAAACGAAGCTACGTAATGCGATTAAGTTCCTTGAAAAAGGCGATAAAGTAAAATGTAGCCTACGTTTCAAAGGTCGTGCGATTACACACAAAGACATTGGTCAACGTGTGTTAGATCGTTTTGCTGAAGCTTGTGCTGAAGTATCGACGGTTGAACAAAAACCGAAGATGGAAGGCCGAAGCATGTTCTTAGTTCTTCAACCAAAGAACGAGAAATAATATTAGACGAACAGTTTAGGAGGAATTCGACATGCCAAAAATGAAAACTCACCGTGGAGCTGCGAAACGTTTCAAAAAAACGGGTTCAGGTAAATTAAAATATGACCGTGCTTATGGAAGCCACTTATTCGCAAACAAATCTACAAAACAAAAACGTCACCTACGTAAAGCAAACATCGTTTCATCTGGTGACTTCAAACGCATCAAATCATTACTTGTTTACATGAAATAATTTGACTACACAAACAAAATACTAACATTCATTTTTAAATGAAAAGCAGGAGGTAATTCATATGCCACGCGTAAAAGGCGGAACAGTGACGCGCAAACGTCGTAAAAAGGTTTTAAAATTAGCTAAAGGTTACTATGGTTCAAAACATACATTATACAAAGTTGCAAACCAAGCGGTAATGAAGTCAGGTCAATATGCATACCGTGACCGTCGTCAGAAAAAACGTGATTTCCGTAAATTATGGATCACTCGTATCAACGCAGCTGCTCGCATGAACGGTCTTTCATACAGCCGTTTAATGCACGGTTTAAAAGTTGCTGGTATCGAAGTTAACCGTAAAATGTTAGCTGACTTAGCTGTAACTGATGCAGCAGCATTCACTCAATTAGCTGAATCTGCTAAAAAAGCTGTTGCTAAATAATAAAGCAAAATAATGCTTTTACAAGACTGATGGATTTATCCGTCAGTCTTTTTTGTGTTAGAGTAGTAGTAAATAGAAAATAAAAAAAGGTTCTATAATATTTGTTGGGGTATTCACACAATTCCACGCATAAAAAAAGCACAGATTCACCGATTTATATATACTTGAATTGTCGAGAAACAAGTAATAGAAAGGTGAACTGTGCAAATGAATTTTAACATGAATATCCCAGGA